>QHOP01000364.1:2510-24364 GCA_003219345.1 Verrucomicrobiota bacterium | reverse complement strand
CCGGCTACCTGATCCTCGGCGCGTGTATTTGTTTCCTTGTGGCGGGGACCGAGGCGGCGGCCTTCTTTGGTTTCCCGAAGATCGATTTGTTTATTGCTTATGGATTGTGCGTTGTCCTCGGGCTGACGGCCGTCGAAACGCTCATTGGTCTGGTGTTGGAGATTTATCGTCCGCGCGTCAAAGGCCAGGCAGCGCGGCTGCTTTACGAGAGCCGGCTCATCGGACTGCTCGGCCAGCCCGGCGGGCTGATCACCACGGCGGCGCAGGCGCTCGACTACCAGTTTGGCTTCAAAGTCTCCGAGACCTGGGTTTTCAAGTTTCTCAAAGAGGCGATGCTTTTGATCATTCTGCTGCAACTCGGCGCGCTGTTTCTCTCGACGATGTTCGTCATCATCGAGCCCAACGAGCAAGGGCTGCTGGAACATTTCGGCAGGCCGGCAGGCGCCCGCGCCGTGCTGGAACCAGGATTTCATTTCAAATGGCCCTGGCCCATTGACATTGTTTATCGCTATCAGACGCGCCAGATCCAAAGTTTCATCGTTGGGGAGGTTCCGGATCCCGATCTTGATAAAGACCGGACCGTGCTGTGGACGAGGCCGCACTTCAAGAGCAAGGAAGGCGAAGGCTCCGAGATGCCGGGGATGCTCGTGGCCAGTCGCGGCCAGATCGCCCGCACCGATACCAACGAAAAAGCGGTTCCGGCGAATCTCCTTACCGTCAGCATTCCGTTTCAGTATCAAATCACCAACCTCCTGGCCTGGGTCTACAATCACGCGAACTCCGATGAATTGCTCCAGGAGTTGGCCAACCGCGAAGTCGTCCGCTACCTGGTAAACGTCGATATGGAAAACATCATGTCGAGCGGGCGCCTTGCCGCCGCGGAGGAAATCCGCCGGCGCGTGCAGGCGCGGGCCAATGAAGCGAAACTCGGCGTCAACATTATTTTCGCCGGGCTGCAGGACATCCACCCGCCGCTCGGAAACAAACGGACGCCCGTGGCGGCGGCGTTCGAGCAGGTCGTCAGCGCCGTGCAGCAGAAGCAAACGAACCACCTCTATGCGCTGGCGTACGCGGCGGAAAAAATTCCCTCCGCGCAGGCCGAAGCGACGCACACTCTCGCGCAGGCGCGCAACGCGGCGGTGACGAAGGTAGCGCTGGCAGAGGCGGAAGCGGCACGATTCGCAAATCAGATCACAGCTTATGAGGCGTCGCCGTCCGTTTATACGCAGCGATTGCGGCTCGACACGCTGGCGCGCTCCCTGGAACCCGTCCGCAAGTATGTCTTAACGGCCACGAACACACAGGACATCCTCATCCTGAACCTGGAGGAGAAAATCCGGCCGGATTTGTTGGGCGGCGTGATTGCGCCCGAGGAGACCAAATCGGCCACGACGAACAAATGACTTTGAGTTTGCGCTTATGAAACGAAATCCGATCACGCTGATCACTGCGGCCGTGCTGCTGGTGATTTTCGTCTGCATGTTGTTCACTTTTCAGGTCCGCCAGACCGAAGTCGCGGTCGTCACTACCTTCGGCGAATACTCCCGCAGCATCACCGAACCCGGCTTGAAAGGCCGGCTCCCCTGGCCCATCCAGAAGGTCTATGAGTTCGACAACCGGTTGCAAACCTTCGAGCGCAAGTTCGACGAGACCATCACCAAAGACCAGAAAAACCTGGTGATCGCCGTTTACGCGGGCTGGCGCGTCGCGGATCCAAGAGTTTTCCTGGAAAGCTTTAACGGAGATATGGCGAAAGCCGAACAAAAGCTGGAAGAGATCATCCGGAATGCCAAGAGCGGTATCATCGGTCGATACAACTTCAGCGATCTGATTTCCACAAACCTTGCCGAGCTGAAGTTCGACCAGATCGAGAAGGAGATGCTCGACGCCGTTCAGGCGCAGGTCAAAGGGACCTATGGCATCACGGTTGACGCGATGGGCATCAAGCAGCTTGGCCTGCCGGAGAGCATCACCAGCATCGTGTTCGAGCGCATGCGGGCCGAGCGCCAGCAACTGATCGCTACATACCAAAGCGAAGGTGACCGCGACGCGAAAAACATCCGCGCGGACGCGGACGCGAAGGCGAACAAGATCCTGGCTGAGGCTTCGGGAGAGGCGAAGAAGGTTCTCGGCGAGGCCGACGCGAAAGCCTCCGAATACTACGAGGCCTTCAGGAAGAAGCCCGAGCTGGCCATTTTCCTGATGCAGCTCAACGCGATCGAGCAGTCGTTGAAAGACCGCGCTTATCTCATCCTTGGGCCGCAGACACCGCCGTTCAATCTGTTAAATGGCGCGGCAGGCGACAGCGGCAGTTCATTGAAGAAGTAGGAGCCGGCGATGGATAACGACCCGTCAAAGTCCGAACACGAACACGGAGCGGCAAGGCCGAAGCCCGTACCAGACCCTGCCCACAGCGTCGAGGATGTCAGCGCGCGTGCGTTGTCCGAAGCGTTGCGGAGCAGCTTTCACGTCGTCAAACTGCTGATGGGCGCGCTCGTCCTGGCCTTCGTTCTGTCCGGTGTTTTCACCGTCAAACCGAACCAGGTCGCCATCAAGTTGCGCTTCGGCAAGCCCGTCGGCGTCGGCGTCGGCCAACTGCTCAAGCCCGGCCTTCACTGGAAGTTTCCTTATCCGATTGACGATGTGGTTTATGTCCCGGTCGGCGAGACCCACACCGTCACTTCCACGGCCGGCTGGTATTATCAGACGCCGGAGGAGGCCGCAGCCGGCCAGAAGCCCCAGCCGCTGGGCATGCTTCGGTCCGGCGTGGACGGCTATACGTTGAGCGGCGACGGCGACATCATTCATGCCCGCGCCACGCTCAGCTATCGCATCCAAGATCCGGTCAGTTATGTGTTCAGCTTCCGCAATGCGACGAACCTGCTGCAGCACGTTCTCGACAACGCGCTGTTTTACGCCTCGGCCCGCTTCACCGCTGATGACGCGCTTTATCGAAACAAGCTGGCCTTTCAGGAATCGGTCCAGGCCCGTGTGGGGCAGTTGGTTGATCATTTGAAACTCGGTGTGAAGATCGAGTCAGGCGAAGTCCGCACGGACACGCAAGCGCCCGTGGATGTGGTCGAAGCCTTCAACAATGTCATCAAAGCCGAGAATCAGGGAAACATCAAGGTTCAGGAAGCCGAAACCTATGCGCGCGGCGCAACCAACAAGGCCGCGGGTGACGCCACCGTCATCCTGCGCGGCGCGACAACCGCCAGCAACTACCTCGTGACCACCGTCGCCGCCGAAGCGGACCGGTTCGAAAAACTGCTGCCGCGCTATGAGGCCAACCCCGATTTGTTCGTACAACGACTGCTGTCGGAGAAAATGGGACAGATTCTGACCAATGCCCAGTACAAGATTTTCCTGCCCGAGCGTCCCGATGGCAAACCGTGGGAACTGCGGTTACAGTTGAGCAAAGAACCGGACGTGCCGAAAAAAGAAACGCCAAAACCGGAGTAACGCCGTATGCAAATCACATCCTTGATGAGCCGCGAGGAGCACGATCCTCACGACCACGCGCACGATCACGAGCACATTCCAGTCCGGTTGTGGCAGATGGTCGTGGGCGTGATCTTCATCGCCAACTCCTTCCTGGTGGAATGGGCGTTTGAGAAAGGGAGCATGGTGGCCGGGCTAAGCGCGATGGTGGGCGCGATCATCCTTGGCTGGCCGATTGTCGCCACGGCAGTCACGGACATCAAACGCGGCATCCTCAGCATCAACGAACTGGTGGCCATCGCCGTTCTGGCCGCGTTCGCCTCGGGCGAATCGCAAATCGGCGGCTACCAGACCGCGGGCATCATCGCCTTCTTCATGCTGCTGGGCGAACTGATCGAAACGCGCACCGCCGCCGGCGCGCGCGTGTCCATTGAATCACTCATCAAACTCACGCCAACCAAAGCGCGCCGCATCACTGCCAAAGGTGACGAAGAGGAAGTCGCGGCGAAAGACCTGGCCCTCGGCGACATGATCCGCATCCGCCCCGGCGACAACGTCGCGGCCGACGGCGTCATCGTCAGCGGGCAGGGGTCGTTCAACCAGGCCAACATCACCGGCGAATCGCTGCCGGTGGACAAAAAGCCCGGCGACGACGTTTTTGCCGGAACGCAGAACCTGACCGGCGTTTTGGAAGTGCGGGTGACTCGCGCCGGCGAGGACACGACGTTGGGCCGTGTGCGCGAACTGATCCTGGCGGCGGAGAAGACCAAACTCCCGATCATGCGCATCATTGACCAATACATGGTCTATTACACGCCGCTGGTGCTGGTGCTGGGCGCGATGGTTTGGGCTTTCACGAAAGACCTCGACCGCGTCATTACCGTGCTGGTCATCGCCTGTCCCTGCGCTTTCATCCTGGCCTCACCCTCGGCGATGGTCGCCGCGCTGTCGGCCGCGGCCCGCCTCGGCATCCTGATCAAAAACGTCGGGGACATCGAACTCGCGGCGCGCATCAACGCGTTTGTATTCGACAAGACCGGCACACTCACGACCGGCAAACTGGCGGTCAGCCGCCTGGCGCCGCTGGGTGAAACGAAGCCGGTGGAACTGCTGCACCTCGCCGCCTCGGCTGAGAAGTACAGCAATCACCCGACCGCGAAGGCGCTGGCGCAACTCGCCGATGAGGCAGGTGTGCCGCTGACCGAGCCCAAGGACTTCGCGGAAGCCGCCGGTCGCGGCATCAAGGCGAAGGTGGACGGCGCGGAAGTCATCATCGGCCGGGCGCAATGGCTCAAAGACAATGGTCTCAAAGACGATTTTGTGAAATCGGTGGACCTGAACGAGACCGAGGGGTTCAGCCTGATTTTTGTCGCGCGCGACGGCCGGTGCATCGGCTGGGTCGGCCTTCAAGATCAGACGCGTTCCGAAGCCCGGCCGGCGCTCGCCGCACTGAAGGAGAACGGGGTGCGCCGCATCGCGATGGTGTCCGGCGATCGCCAGCCGGTCGCGACCCGGGTGGCGCGCGAGATCGGGTGCGAAGAAGTCGTTGCCGAGTGCCTCCCGCAAAACAAAGTGCAGTTTGTCCGCGAAATGAAAAGCCGCGGCTATCGCGTTGCCGTGGTGGGAGACGGCGTGAACGACGCGCCGGCGCTGGCCGCGGGCGACATGGGCATTGCGATGGGTGCGGCGGGCAGCGAGGTGGCCATCCATAGCGCGACCATCGCGCTCATGAACAATGATCTGCGCCGGCTGCCGTTCCTCGTGAAGCTGTCGCGCCAGACGAGGGCCGTCATCAATCACAATTTCCTGTTCGGCGTTTGCTTTATCATCGGCGGCTGGACCGCCGGCGCCTTCGGCTACTTGAACCCGATCATCGCGGCGATTCTGCACAACGCCGGCTCCTTGATCGTGGTGTTCAACAGCGCCCGCCTCGTGCGGCTGGGCGAAGAATTGGAGCCGTTCCAGGCCTTCTCGGCGGAACCGACTGGCAAAGGCACGGGTCCTAAAGCTGAACCGGTGCCGGAACTGGCGCCGAAGCCGGCTTAGTCACGTTGAATTATGACCGCCGTTGACAATCCGCACTCTGCCACCCGCCACGCACAACCCGCGGAAACCATTGTCGCCGTCCGCGGCCTGACGAAAATCTTCAAAGACTTCTGGGGCCGTCCCAAGGCGAAGGCGGTGGACGACGTCGATTTCGAAGTCCGACGCGGCGAAGTCTTCGGCTTGCTGGGACCGAACGGCTCAGGCAAATCCACGACGGTCAAAATGCTGCTGGGCCTGTTGTATCCGACGAAAGGACACATCGAAGTGTTCGGTCACTCCCCGCGGCACGTCGCGATCAAGTCGCGCATCGGTTACCTGCCGGAGGAATCGTATCTCTACCGCTACCTCGATTCCAACGAGACGCTCAACTTTTTCGGCAGCCTGTTCGATTTGCCGAACAAAGAACGGCGGCGTCGCGCCGAGCAACTGCTCGAGATGGTGGGGTTGAACCAGGTGCGCCGCCGGATGGTGGGCGAGTTTTCCAAAGGCATGCAGCGCCGCATCGGGCTGGCGCAGGCGCTGATCAACGATCCCGATCTGGTGATTCTGGACGAACCCACCTCCGGTCTGGACCCGATCGGTTGTCGCGAAGTGAAAGACTTGATTCTCGCGCTGGCCCGCCGCGGCAAGACGGTCATCCTGAGCAGCCATCTGTTGGCCGACGTGGAAGACGTTTGCGACCGCGTGGTGATTTATTACGGCGGAAGGGTCCAGGCCATGGGCACGCTGCGGGAACTGCTCGCCAAAGCGGATTCGATCCGCATCACCGCGCCGGTGCTGCGGCGCGAAACGTTGCAGCGCGTGCTGGAACTCATCCGGCAGGACGTGGCGGAGGACAGGATTCGCATCGATACGCCGACGCAGAATCTGGAGAGTTACTTTCTCGGCGTGGTGCGGAGGGCGCGCGAGAGCGAGGCCGAAACGTCGGGCGCGACCTCGGGCAGCAAAGTGGCTCCCTACCTGCGCGGTGATGCCGAAGCACCGTCGCAAGCCGAGAAAATTCTCGAACGTTTGACGCAGCCGGCCGCCGCCGCAACGGAAGTCGCGACGCCGCAGCCGGAAGAAAGCGTTGATCTCAGGAAGTTGGAGGAGCTGGCCAGACCCAAAGAGACGGCGCCGGCTGACGACCAGCATGCCGAAGCTGCCAAAGCGGCCGACCTTGACAAGGCGAACGAAAAGCTGTCGTCGCTGCTCGGCAAGCCGAAGTGAGGCCGCGGCGATTTGAAATCTGAGAGCTCAAGTCCGAATTTTTTCATGCAACGCCTGTTCGCCATGGCCAAGCTGACTTTGAAAGCCGCGTTCCGTTATCGGCTCGTGCAGATTTTGACGGTGTTGCTGCTCGGCGCGGTCATCGGGCTGCCGGTGGTCATCAAACACGACGGCACGGCACAAGGCTTCACGCAGATTCTGTTGACCTACACGCTTGGCTCCATCACCACGCTGCTTGGATTCGCGACGCTCTGGCTGGCGTGCGGCACCCTGGCGCGCGATGTCGAGGAGTGCCAGATGCAGATGGTGGCCGTGAAACCGATCGCGCGCTGGGAAATCTGGCTGGGCAAATGGACCGGCATCATGCTCCTGAACCTTCTGCTGCTGGCGGTCTCCGGCGCCGCCGTGTATTTGCTGCTCCAATGGCGGGCCCGGCAGTTGCCGCCGGAAGCGCAGGAGAAGTTGCGCAACGAGGTGCTCGTCGCGCGCGGCTCGCTCAAGCCGTCGGTCAACAACCCGGCCATTGAAGCGGAGGTCGAACGGCAACTGCAGGAGCGACTCAAAGACAGCAAGGTGGCGGCCATGGACCGTGACTTCGTGCGCAAACAGATTCGGGAGCGGGTCAAAGCTCAGTTCCAGGTCGTGCCGCCGGGCGCCCCGCATCGTTGGATCATCAGAGCGGGCTTGTTCAAGGCCCGCTTGCGCGACAAGCCGCTCCAATTGCGCATCAAATTCTTTGCGGCGCAATCCGCGGCTTCCCTAACGTATTTTGGCGCCTGGCAGATCGGCCCGCCCAACGGCCGACGCTATCCTCTGGAGCGGGCCAGTCTGGCCGCCGACACGTTCCACGAATTTTCTGTCCCGCCGGGTCTGTTGGACGAAAACGGCGACCTCGTGGTCGATTTCCTGAATTATAACGACGCGGCGCTTTTCTTTTCGTTGGAGGAGGGAATCGAGGTGCTCTACCCCGAAAGCGGTTTTGGCCTCAATTTTATCCGCGGACTGGGCATTATCTGCTGTTGGCTTTCGCTGCTGGCGGCGATTGGCCTTTCAGCGGCGAGTTTCCTCTCGTTTCCTGTCGCCGCGTTTGTTTCGTTGGGTGTGCTGATCGTTGGTCTTTCCAGCGGGACCGTGAAAC
Organism: Verrucomicrobiota bacterium; assembly: GCA_003219345.1. Classification (GTDB taxonomy): domain Bacteria; phylum Verrucomicrobiota; class Verrucomicrobiia; order Limisphaerales; family AV2; genus AV2. The sequence continues at coordinate 16,530 of QHOP01000364.1, read as the reverse complement.
AGGTGGTGGAAGAGGGCGGCATCGCCGCGGTCAATCACGAGACCGGTCGAGTGGACAATCCGTCCGTAGTCGATCTCGTCGCGCTGCCGATTTTCAAAGGCCTGCTGAGCGTTATCAACCTGGTTCACGGGTTCTCTCCCATTGATTCGTTAAGCACGGGACGGAGCGTGAGCTGGGAAGAACTCGCCCGCGCCGTAGCGCAAATCGTTTTGTTGATGGCCGGCGCCTTTGCCGCGATCGGCATTATCAGTTTCACGCGGCGCGAGTTGGCGACCGCCCAGGGGACGCAATGACATGAGTTCGTCCCGCTCCAGACTTTACAAGCCCGCGCTCATCGCCGCGATGGTTCCGCTGCTCGCGCTGGCGGGCATGATGCAGCGGCGGTTGAACAGCGACCGAATCGGCATGGGCATTACGCGCGGGGAGCCATTGGGCAACACCGCGCCGCCGGTGCTGGTGTTCACGACGGTGGCGCTGGGCGGATTGCGGGGGTTGATCGTCAACGCGCTGTGGGTCCGCGCGATGGAGCTGCAGGATCAGGACAAATATTTTGAGAAGGTGCAGCTCGCCGACTGGATCACCAAGTTGCAACCCCACTTCACCACGGTCTGGATCGTGCAGGCGTGGGACATGGCTTACAATATCTCGATTAAATTCAGCGATCCGCGCGACCGCTGGCGATGGGTGCAACGCGGCATCGAGCTTCTGCGCGACGAGGCGTTGAAGTACAACCCGGATGAGCCGTTGATTTACCGCGAGATTGGCTGGATTTTTCAGCACAAGATCGGCCAGGACCTCGATGATGCCCACAAGTATTTCAAATCGGAATGGGCGCGCGAAATGAGCGAGGTGCTCGGCGGCACCAATTACCTCGCGTTGATCCAACCTCAAACCGAGGACGAAAAAGAACGCGCTCGAATTCTGCGCGAAAAATACAAGCTCGATCTCGTCCACATGAAGGAGGTGGACGAGGAGTATGGCCCGCTGGAATGGCGGTTGCCCGAGTCGCACGCCATTTACTGGGCGACGCTCGGTTTGAAACGGGCGAAGAAGGAGCAGCAGATCACGCTGCGCCGGGAGGTTTACCAGCCGTTGCAACTGGCGTTTCAACGCGGCCGATTGATAGAGATCAGCGTCGGCACCAACAGGCAATATCAGGTCGGGCCCAATCTCGCAATGATTCCCAAAGCCAACAAGGCTTATGAAAAAATGATGCAAGAAGACTCCGAATTCCGCGACCACATCGCCAATGCGCACAAGAATTTTCTCAAAGACGCAGTCTATTTCCTCTACACGCACAATCGTCGTTCCGAGGCCGAGCGGTGGATGAAGTATCTGGTCGCAAAATATCCTGACGCGACGGTTTACGATGTTCGTAATCCCTCGAAGCCGCCGCAGAAACTCGCTGACCTGACGGTGGACGATTACTGCGTGGCCAAAGTGACGGAAGACATCAGCGAAACTTCGCGGACCAGGGTGCAGCAGGCCGTCGAGGGCCTGCTGATCAATTCATACTTCAATTTGGCGGTTGGCGAGGATGATTCCGGTATCGGCTACTCCTTGCTGGCGGAAAAAATCTGGACCCGTTACCAGAATGAAATCAGCCGGGTAAAGCAGAGTGAGCGCATCGCCTTGCCCGGGTATGGTGAAATGAAGAAAGAGGCGCTGGATCTCTTCGATCAAAATTATGATCCCATTCTGGTCGCCCAACTCCACACCAGGCTCGGTTTGCCGGCGCCGCCAACCAATGCCCCGACCGCCAGGCCGCCGCCGGGTTCTCAGCCGAACCAATAGGTCGTTGGCAGGGCGGGCGCGGACCCGGCATTTGCCGCCTGTCAACCCGCCATTGCGCTGCGTTGGCGGTTCGTTTAGGTTCGCCGCATGAGTCGGTTGATTTTGGTCTCGCCCGCGGCTATTTTGGTCTTGTTGTGCCTCTGGTGGAGCGGCTGTTCTCCTTCGAGCGAAAGCGGGTTGGATGAGGAGAAAGAGCCGAATTATCTGGCGGGCAGGAGCCGCAAGTTTGCTCAGGATTACACGGGCGCCATTGAGGCGTTTGAGCAGGCTCTCGAAGCGAACCGGCGTTCCGCGGCGGCGCACCTCGAGCTCGGCCTGATTTATTACCAAAACGTCACCTCGAACTGGGCGCGGGCGATTTATCATTTCGAAAAATACCTGGAGCTGCGGCCGAAAGCGAACAATGCGGACCTGATCCGGCAGAATATTGACTACTGCAAACTCGCGCTGGCCAAGGAGGTGCCGTACACCCCGAACAACGACCTGATCAGAAAGGAAGTCGAACGCATGGGACGCGAAAACACGGACTTGCGTCAGCAGGTCGAGCAATTGAAGGCGCAACTGTCGCTGCGACCAGCGAGCGCGGCGAACAAAGCGGCGGCCTTCAACTCCGTCAATGCCTCCACCTTAAGACCACTCGGGTCAGTCCAGGCCTCGTCAAAACCGGCCCTCCGTCCCTCCCAGGCCGGCGAGCGCCGGCTAGAGCCACCTCCGGCCGATGAAACACCGCGACCAGTCGCCGCCGCAAAGACCCACGTCGTCAAGTCGGGCGACACGCCTTATGCCATCGCGCGCATTTACGGAGTGAAGCTGGCCAGTTTGCTTGGCGCCAATCCCGGCCTGGATCCCCGGCGGCTCCGGCCCGGCCAGACAGTCGTCATTCCTTTGCAGTAATCCTCATGTTTAGCCGGCTTTATTTTCCCCTGATCGCGTTGTTCTGGATCGTCATGAACGTGCTGCTCTGGCGCGCCGAGTTCGGCGGCGGAAGGGAGTTCGGCAGCGCGGTTTCGATGGAAGTCGTCTGGCAAAAAATTCTTACCGCGCCCGATGATTCCACGCTCGAAATCAGTTTGAATGGAAAGAAAATCGGCTACTGCCGCTGGGGCGCAAACGCGGGCGAGGGACTGGCCACGGGCAAAATCTCCCGCGAAGATTATTTGCCGGATGGGATGGTGAAACAACTGGACAATTACACGATTGATCTCGAAGGCAACGTTCTGCCCGGCCAGCCCGCCACGCGCGTCCGATTCAACTTGCACGTCGAGTTTGCGACGAACCACGCCTGGCGCGAGCTGTCCGTGCGCGTCGCAACGCGTCCCAGCGTGTGGACGGTCCACACTGTGACGGCGGACGAAACGCTGGACCTGGAATACGAAGATGACAGCGGGAAGTGGTCGCGCACGTTTGCTTTTGATGAACTGCGCGATCCCCGCAAGTTGCTGGAAGAATTTGCCGGGTCGCTGCCGCTGGCTTTGCTGGGGCCAGTCACCGGGTTGGAGCAGCAGAAGAATCTTTCCCTTGGATTGAGATGGGAGGCGCGCAACGACTGGCTGAAGATCGGCCACTCGCAAGTGCGCGTCTATCGTCTGCAGACGCGCCTGCTGGACCGTTTCCAGGCCGTCGTCATCGTCAGCCGGGTGGGCGAAATCCTGCGCGTCGAACTGCCAAACGGATTGTTGTTGATGAACGAGGCTTTAACGAACCTGTAAGCGGCGTCGAGCATGATTGAGTTGGTCCATCTGGTGAAACGGTTCGGTGACCTCGTGGCGGTCAACGACCTCAGCCTGACCGTCCCGCGCGGGGAATTTTTCGCCGTGCTGGGTCCGAACGCCGCCGGCAAAACCACGACCATCCGCATGCTCGCCGGCCTGATCAAGCCGACTTCCGGCTCCGCGCGCGTGGCTGGCTTTGACGTGCAGACTCAGCCTGTGGATGCCCGCCGTCGGCTGGCTTATGTGCCCGATTTCCCGTTCCTCTACGACAAGTTGACGCCGTGGGAGTTTTTTCGCTTCACCGGCCAGCTCTTTCAAATGGAGGACGCGCGCATCCGATCCGTCGCGAACGAACTCGTCGCGCGGTTCAACCTCGAACCGTATCTTGGAAAACAAATCGAGGGACTCTCGCACGGCACACGCCAGCGCGTCGCTATCGCCTCCGCGCTGCTGCACGCCCCGGAAGTGGTCGTCCTCGACGAACCGATGGTTGGACTCGATCCGCATCACGCCCGCGTGCTCAAGGACATCCTCAAGGAAAAATCGCGGCAGGGCATCACCATCTTTATCTCGTCACATCAGTTGAGCGTTGCCGAGGAGATGGCCGACCGCATCGGCATCATTCATCAGGGGCGGTTGATCGCCGTCGGGACGCGCGAAGAGTTGCGCCGGCAAAGCGGCCAGGACGGCGCGCTGGAACAAAGCTTCCTGGCGCTCACGGCGCAGGAAGCCAACTTTACCGAGGAGAAAGCCGCTGCGCATTGATGGTCATGCCAACTTCCGTCCAGCTTTTAACCGCAGCGCGCGAGCCGGCCGTGAACGCGAAATTTCCGTCGCCGCTCGGCCTGCTGGTACGCGTTAACGCGCTACAGGCGTGGCGCCGCGTGAAAGCCATTCGCGAACAATCCCGCCTTCTCTCCGCATTGATCGGCCTTTTCATCGCCGGCTACGCCGTGCTGGCATTCTGGTTGTTTCGCCAGGGATTGAGATTCGTCGCGAATTTCCCTGGACTCGGCACGCTGTTGATTGAACGACTGATGTTTCTTTTGTTCGCTTTTTTGTTCGTGCTCCTGTTGTTCAGCAATCTGGTCATCAGCTATACCAACCTCTTTCAGAACCGCGAAACGACTTTTCTGCTGTCGCTGCCCCTGCCGCCGCAAATTGTTTTTCGCTGGAAATTGATGGAATCGGCGCTGCTGGCATCATGGGCGTTCCTCTTCTTGATCGCGCCACTGCTGGCCGCTTACGGTCTGACGAACCATGTGCCGTGGCATTTCTATCCGGCCACGGTGGTGTTGATCGCGCTTTTCATTGTCCTGCCGGCCGTCGCGGGCGCGTGGCTGGCCGTGAGCGTGGCGCGTTATCTGGACCGCCGCTCCTTTCAAGTGGCTGCGGTTGCCCTGGCCATACTCATGCTCGTCGTTGCGGCGTTGTGGTTGAAGGCCGAGCCGATCTCCGACGAAATGCTCGAAACGCGGGTGCTGGCCGTGCTGGACCGTCTCCTGATGAAAACGCGCTTCGCGCAATTCGCGCTGCTACCCAGCTACTGGCTGTCCGCCGGGGTGTTGCAGTGGTCGGAAGGAGCGTGGAGCGGTGCCGGATTTTTCGCGCTGGTCCTGCTGAGTCACTCGCTCTTCTTCGGCTGCCTCGCCTTCACCCGCATGGGCGGCCCGTTCTACGATGCCGCTTCAACCGTACAGAGCCGTGGCAGCGTGTTCTGGCAATGGACCTGGTTCCGCCTCCTGCAGGAACGACAACGGAACTTTGATTGCCACCGCGGCATGGTCGAACGCGCCGTCAACGTTTTGCCCGGCGTGCCGGTGGACATCCGCGCGCTCCTGGTGAAAGACATTCGCGTCTTTTGGCGGGACACGACCCAGTGGGGCCAGACGCTCATGCTGTTCGGGCTGCTCGGCGCGTATATCATCAACCTGCGCCATTTTTCACAACAATTGACCAACCCCTTCTGGGTGCACCTGGTCTCCTATCTAAACCTGGGGGCTTGCTCGCTCAATCTCGCCACCTTGACGACGCGTTTCGTTTATCCGCAATTTTCGCTGGAAGGCAAAAGGCTCTGGATTGTCGGGCTGGCGCCGCCGGGACTGATGCGGGTCGTCAAGACGAAATACTGGCTGGCTAACTTCGCTTCGCTCAGCGTCACGCTCGGATTGATCTGGCTGTCCTGTCACATGCTCAAATTGCCGACGGAGCGCACGCTTTATTTCATGACTGCCGTCACCCTCATGACCTTTACGCTGAACGGACTGGCCGTCGGATTGGGCGCGCTTTACCCAAATTTCAAAGAGGACAATCCCAGCAAAATCGTCAGCGGCTTCGGCGGCACATTTTGTCTGGTGCTCAGTTTTCTTTACATTGTCGCCTCGGTGACTTTGCTGGCCGTTGGTTCCCCGTGGTCCTGGGCGCGGTTGGGTGAGTCGTCCGCAGGCTGGTTGATCGGCAGTTGGGTTGGATTCACGCTGCTGTCGGCGCTGCTCGGCTGGGTGCCGCTTCGGCTGGGATTGCGGAAAGTGGCGGTGTTCGAGCTGTGATGCGTCTGCTGCCGGTGCATTTCGACTGGAAACGATCACGGATTACCCTGAACCACCGGGAAACTCATTTGATGGGTCGGGCACCGGAGAGGAAGATTGCCGGCCGAGACGGCGCTGCGCGGACCGCGCCGGGCGCACATCAGATTTGGGGCAATGGGCCCCGTCCGCCAGCCACGGAGTGGCGGATGAAAGTAGTCCGTGTCGTTCTCGAAAGACCCGTGGCCGATCGCCGGATCGTTGCCGGGCGCGGTGAACATCCTCTCCTTTACACGTTTCGCAACGGCGATTAAAGTCGCGCCATGGCCTCAGGATTTGACGAGACAGATTTTGTGGATGGCGATTTTCATGCCGGGCAGAAGTCGTCTTTTGCCGCCCCCTCCACCGGCGGAGCGGGTCGTCCGCCCACGCGCGAGGAGCTTGACTCCCGCGTCACGGAAACCCAGCAGCGGCTGATGGAACTCAAACGCGCGCAGGAAGAGCTGGAGCGGGAGCGGGTGGCGTTGGAGGAAGCGCGGCGGCGGCGCACCGAATTCCAAACCGGCCGCGAAGAGATGCTGCAAAGTCTGACCCGCGGGGTGGGATTCCTGGAGGAAGCCGAGTTCAACGCGCGCCGCGACGCCGAACAAATGGCCAGGACGCTGGGCGAACTGCGCGAAGCGCTCACCAAGGTCCAGAGCGTTCACGAGGAGACCTGGACGCAGGAGAATTACAGCGTGGAACTGACCCGCGCGCTGACGGTCATCGACAACGCCCGGATGGAATGGAACGCCGCCCGGCTGAAATGGCCGTTGCTCAACGGCCCGCAAACGACGGAGGACGCTCCTCCTCCCGCTGAAAAATCTGCCGGCCTCTCGCTCGAATCACTTGGCTTTTTTCAGCTTTGCAAGCTTGGCCTGGCCTTCACCTGGCCGTTGGTCCTCGTGACGCTGGCCGCGATGGGCGTTTTAATTTTCATTTTGATCGGGCATAAATGAGCGTTGGTATGGCCCTCTTCAAAAAGAAAGCCGACCCTTTGTCCGAACGCGCGCGCGCGCTGAGCTCCGAAATCGCCGCGCTCGAAGCGCAGATCAAGCAGCTCGACACCCTGCTCCAGCAGCCACAGGCGCGACCGCGCCTCCGCTCCACGGCCAGACCGCGCGGTCTGGCTGTCCCCGCCGCGCCCGCCCCGCCACGCGAACCGGTGTTCGAGCAGGTGGACCACGACCGGGTGAAATCGCAACCCGAATCCGAGATGACCAAGGCTCACTTCAACGAACTCGACGTGCGAAAGTTCGAACTGGCAGGCGCGTGGCGGCGGCTGAAAAATCATTTTCAAGGCCCGCCGGCCAACAATCCGAAACTCGTGAACTACCTGGCCGCCGGCAGCATTCAGGGCCTGCGCCCGATGCGCTACGAAAAACGTGTGGCGCGCAATCGCGTGATTGCTCTGACGCTTATTCTGGTCGCTGTGTTATGGGGAATTGCGGCGTTCCTTTTCAAACACCGTTGACGTCATGGCTTTCGTTGCAGGTCGCGCCCGGACCTGCCTTCGCTTCGGGCTAAAACCCGTTCAACACGTCAATCATCTCCCGCAACCGGCCGTAATCGCGCCGGTTGAAGCCGAACGCCACTCGCGGCAGTTCTACCGCGTCGTGGTCTTCGCGTTCCTCGGGAGTGGCTTCGAAAGCGTGGATTTTTTCTCCCGCCACGATGTCGGCAAAATCCTCGTTCAACCCGTCAATCGCCGGCTGAGGTGGCGCGTGGTTCAGGCGGATGACGAGCAGGTCTTTGACGAAGCGCATCGAATGATAGTTGCGGTAGAACCGAGTGATGCATTTGACCGCCTGGTCCGTGTCGTCCGTGATCTGGTAAAGGTGCAAGTCGTCTTCGGCGATCAACTGGTTTCGCAGCAGGTGTTCACGGATGTTCTTGTCCCACGTCCTCCAGTGAGTGCCTCCGGGCCGGTCAATGAGCACCAGCGGCATCAACCGGCTCTTCCCGGTCTGCATCAGCGTCAATGCTTCATACCCTTCGTCCATCGTGCCAAACCCGCCCGGGAACAGCACGATGGCGTCCGAGTGCCGCAAGAAGATCAATTTGCGGGTAAAGAAATACTTGAAAGTGATGAGCTTTTTGTCGTGTTGAATGATTGGGTTGGCGGCCTGTTCCCACGGCAGGCGAATGTTCGCGCCGAAACTTTTTTCCGGTCCTGCCCCGGTGTGGCCGGCCTGCATAATGCCCGGCCCGGCGCCCGTGATGACCATGAAACCCGCGGCGGCAATCTTGCGCGCGAACTCGACCGCCTGTTTGTATTCGGTCCGGCTCGGCTGCGTTCGGGCGGAGCCGAAGATCGTCACCTTGCGCGTGTTGGCGTAAGGGGCGAAAAGTTTGAAGGCGTAGCGCAGTTCCCTGAGCGCGGTTTGAATCACACGCACATCGCCGCGGTCTTCGACATCGTGCAGCAGCTTGAGCGCATTCTCAACCACGTCTTCGACCAGGTCGGGGTTGTGTCCGCCGCCCTTGTAGGCAATCAGCTCCTCGATGCGGCGCTTGAGTTCGGCGTCACCGGGTGGTTTGTCCCGCTTTTCCATGCGCGCGAAGTTAACGGTTTAATGGCCAAATGCAACTCGCGAGCCGGCTCGTCGGCAGGCTCGCCCCACCCGTTCAAGGTTCCATGCGCGCCCAAAATGGCGTCGAGGCTGCCCTCAAAGGCCGCTCCGTTGACACTCTTCAACACCGCTGATACCGTGCGCCTTCCTTGAGAATGGCGATGGACTACAAAGACACCCTGAACCTGCCGCGGACGGACTTCCCGATGAAGGCCGACCTCGTCGCGCGTGAACCCCGGCGTTTGGAAAAGTGGCAAAAAGAAAAGCTCTACGATAAAATCCAGGCCGCGCGCGCCGGTGCCGAAAAATTTGTCCTGCACGATGGCCCGCCGTTCGCCAACGGCGACGTCCACATCGGCAACGCGCTCAACAAGATTCTCAAGGACATCATCGTCAAATACAAAACCCTGCGCGGCTACAGCGCGCCGTATGTGCCAGGTTGGGACTGCCACGGCCTGCCCATCGAATTCAAGGTTTCCCAGGAAATGCGCAAACAGGGTGGCGCAGGAGCTTCGCCTGTGGATGTGGACGCCGCCACAATTCGCAAGGCCTGCGACGCCTACGCCCGGAAATACATCGACATTCAACGCGAGCAGTTCAAGCGCCTCGGCGTGTCTGGCGATTGGGAGAAGCCTTACCTCACGCTGAACAAGGAATATGAAGCCGACGAACTGCGCTTGTTCGCAGACATTGTTGAGAAAGGCTTCGTCTATCGCGGCAAGAAACCGGTTTACTGGAGCATTCTGTGCCGCACGGCGCTTGCGGAGGCCGAGGTGGAATACAAAGACCACGTCAGCCAGAGCATCTACGTGAGATTTCCGGTCATCGGCCATCCCGGCACCTCGATCCTCATCTGGACGACTACGCCGTGGACGCTGCCGGCCAACCTCGCAGTGGCTTACAACTCAACTTTCAGCTATTCGCAAGCGCGCGTCGGCGGAGAAACGTTCATCGTTTCCACCTTGCTCCTGCCGACGGTCGCGGAGAAATGCGGCTGGGACAGCTACGAAATCGTCCGCAGCCTGAACTCCGATAACCTCCGGCAAATCGAGTTTCAACACCCGTTCTGCGCGCGCACGGGAAGATTGTTTGCCGGCGACAGCTTCGTGGAAAACACCAGCGGCACCGGATTCGTGCATGTCGCGCCCGGGCACGGTTTGGAGGACTACCAACTCGGCCTGCAAAACGGCCTGCCGATTTATTCGCCGGTGGACGACGATGGCCGCTTCGCCTACTCGAACGAATTGCCGCTCGAACAGCAGATGCCGAAGGAACTGATCGGCAAAGCGATTCTCGAAAAGCACGGCAAGAGCGAGGCGAACGAAGCGGTGCTTCAACTCCTGCGCGACCGCAAAGCGCTCGTGCATCGCGAGGATTACACGCACAGCTATCCACACTGTTGGCGCAGCAAGACGCCGATCATTTTCCGCGCGATGGACCAGTGGTTCATCGAAATTGACCATCAGAATTTCCGCCAGCAGGCACTCGACGCCATCAATCACGTCAACTGGATTCCCGACTGGGGCAAGAACCGCATTGAAGCCGCGGTCAAGACGCGGCCCGACTGGTGCATTTCGCGCCAGCGCACATGGGGCGTGCCGATCCCGTTCTTCTACGATGCACAGGGACATCCATTGCCCGACCCATCGAAGGACACGAAAACGGCGGCCACAGTCGTTCGCAATGTGGCCTACCTCATTCAAAAGAACGGCTCGAACATCTGGTTCGAGAAGTCGTGCGCCGAGTTGTGGGCTTTGGTGAAGCCGAAGGATTGGAAGGGCGCGGAGCCTGTCGCCAAATCAAATGATACATTGGATGTCTGGATTGATTCGGGTTCCTCGTCACGTTCCGTTCTGATGAGGCATAAAGAATTGCTGCATGAAGTGGGACAGGCTTCCAGCCTGTCAACCGCGGCACATTTGAAGCAAGAGACAGGCAGGATGCCTGTCCCACCCTGGCAAGCCGACATGTATCTGGAAGGAAGCGACCAGCACCGCGGCTGGTTCCAGTCCTCACTGTTGATCTCGATGGCCGGCAACGGCGCTGCGCCATACAAGACCGTGCTCACCCACGGCTTCATGGTGGACGCCGACCGTGAAAAGATTTCCAAGAGCAAACAGGGCCAGAGCGGTTACGAGAAGCCGCAGACCGCCGACGCCTACGTGAAAAAGTGGGGCGCGGACATCGTGCGGCTCTGGGTGGCATCGCAGGATTTCCGCAATGACATCATCGTGAGCGAGGAACGCATCAACAAAGTCGCCGAGACCTATCGCGTCATTCGCAACGCGCTGCGCTATCAGCTCTCGAACCTTTACGACTTCGATCCCGCCAAACACACCGTGCCGGACGAAAAGCTCACCGGCCTCGACCGCTGGATGCTCAGCCAGTTCTCCAAACTCGAAGCCGAAGTCATCAAGGCTTACGACGCTTACGAATTTCATGTCGTTTACCAACAAGTCAGCCAGTTTGCGGCAGTGGAGCTTTCGGCGATCTACCACGACGTGATCAAGGATCGACTCTACACCGATCCGGCTAACTCGCATCGCCGCCGCTCAACGCAAACAGCGTTGCACAGGCTGGTGTCCGGACTTTGCCAGATGCTCGCGCCAATTCTTTCGTTCACGGCGGATGAAGCGTGGGAGTTGATTCCCGATAAACCGACGCAGTCCGTGCATGAAACGACGTGGCTGCATCACCCTCTGGTTCTACCTGAAGGCGAATTGCTGGCGTGGCAGCAAATGCTGGCGATCCGCGATGGAGCTTTGGCCGAGCTGGAGAAAGCTCGCCAGAGCAAACTCATCGGCAAAGCACTTGAAGCAAAAACTGAATTGATCGGCGGCATGATTGGAGTGCTTGTCAGCCAAAAGGACTTTGAGTCACTGAGGGAACTATTGAACGTCTCACAGATCTCAGCGCAGCCCAGCGACGAGTCCTTGAAAGTCCGCGTTGCCAAAGCGGACGGTCAGAAATGCGCACGCTGCTGGCATTGGGAAACGGACGTCGGCTCGCACAAGGAGCATCCGACGATCTGCGGCCGTTGCGTGGAGGCGGTTTCTTCGTAGCGCGGGCATCCTGCCTGCCAGTGGCGAGGCTTCCGAGCCTCGCTTTTCATTTCGCGGCAAGGATGCCATGCCGCGCAACCTGCACGCTGGAAGCGCGCGCTACGCCCGGCAGCGCTCGTCGTCTCAGGTTAATGAATGCCCTTGATGAGCATCCATCCACCCCAGACTGCGAAGACCAGCCCAACTGCTCGACCCAGGTGCAGTCCTCGCGGTGCGACTTTTTCCAGCAGCACAAGAATGGAAATCGCCGCGACCCACCAGATGTTCATCACGCCGGCGACGAACAGCAGCGCCATCAGGAACCAGCAACAGCCGGTGCAGTAAGCGCCGTGTTTCAGGCCCATGACAAACGCGCCGAGCCTCCCCTCGCGCCAGTCAATCATCAGAAAACTCAAGGGCGAGCGGCAATGCGTGAGGCAGGCGTTCTTCAGCGGCGTCCATTGAAAAACGCCGGCCGCGATCAACAAAACTCCGCCGAGCAACGGGCTCGTGCTGACCATCATCGGCGAAAGGAGCGCGGTGGAATGGAGAATCCATTGCGCAACCGCGGCGATCGCGCTGAACAAACTCCAGACGACGAGATAGCCGAGCAGAAAAATTCCGGTCGGCACGAACGGACGTTCCTGCTCGCGCCGCTTTCGATTCACTGTGGCGAAGGTGAGAATCATCGGCGCGGCGGAGGGCGTCATCATCGCGACCATCATTTCCGTCCACATGAGAAACAGCGGCACGAGCGTTGTGGCCGACCAGGATTGTGTGTCCGGCCCGGACATTCTCATGCCGGCGCATTGGCAGACGCCGGTGTGGACCATCGCGCGCGCCTCGTGGACCATGTAACCCCACGCCAGCGCCGAGATGGCGACCAGTCCGGCGAGCACCACGGTGCGATCGCGCTTCAGCACGGATTCGATTGAAATGCCTCGATTCATTACCCCCCGTTCAGGGATGGAGCCACGCCGTCCCTCCCGTTTCATGCTGATTTGTATTCAAAGGGCGAGTATTCACCGTATTTGCCGGGGTGTTCGTAAGCCAGTCCCTGGCCGCTGAGCCGCATCTTCGCGGTCGTGCACAGTTCCTGTTGTTTCGACGTGAAACCCTTCGGCTTCATGAGCGTGGCCGGCTCCTCTTCGCCGGTGACCGGATTTTTCATGGGTGTCAATTCGACCTCATAGAGACCGTCGAACCGGACCCGGCTGCGGACGCCGTCGAACTTCGCTTCAACGCGGGCGTGGCAAACGCCGAGAAAATTACTGGTCAGGCTCATGAAAATGCCGTAGGGCACCGCCTCAGGCGTTTTGACCACCAGCTTCTCGAGGGCCTTTCTCTGGCGATCGTTGGCCCGCTCGTCCACGCATAGGAGAGACGTGATATTGCCCAGGTGGATTGGTCCGGGCGCGTGGCCGAACCAGCCGAAAATCAGTCCTGCCAGCGAAACGCCGTCGCACCGGCCTTTCTGGACGTGCCAGACGTAGCCGCCTTCGCAGAACCCGTAAGAGGGAGCGACTTCAAAATTGCATGGGCAGCCCCAGTCGCAGTTGCACGCGCCCAACAGGATGCCCTTCAAATGATAGGATAATTTGTCGGCCATGGAATTCCTTCTTCGTCGGCTGACACGGTGATTGACTGCTCGCCCTGTTTCGCGAATGGAGGGGACACGTCTGGCGTCCGGCCACCGCGCTCATTCGGCCGTCGTCGGGTCAATCACCGTGTTGACCTCGGAAATGCGATTGGCCGGGAACCCGCCCTGTTGCGCGTGCTCCCGGATCAGTCGCTCGTTCGGCGCGACATAGACACAATAAACCTTGTCGCCGGTGACGTAGCTCTGGACCCATTGGATTTGGGGGCCGAGCTTGTTCAAAACGGCGCAGGATTTCTGAGAGATGGCCTTCAACTCCGGGGCCGACAACTTCCCGGCGCCGGGGATTTCACGTTCGATGATGTATTTGGGCATAGGCGTAATTTGAGTTGAGGGTTGAGAAACGTGTCAGTTCCCGTACTTCACCTTCGTCACAAATCCTGCCTTGTTCGGATAGTCGAAATTCAATTCTCCAATCCTGGCGCGACCTTCCTTGGCGGACACCACGTGCGCCCACTTGAACAAAAAACCGCTCGCGTGCTCGACCCGAATGGCCTCAGGATCGCCGCTGATCGGGTTTTTGATGGGCTCGAAGGCGAGCGAGACGTTGTCGCCCAGGCGCACACTGCTGTTCTTGTCTTTGATTTTGAAATCGAACGTGACGTATTGCGGATCGAGGAGCTTGGAAATGGTTTTGGCAATGATCTCGAAAGGCATTCCGCCTTCTTGGCCGGTCGCA
>QHOP01000364.1:0-2472 GCA_003219345.1 Verrucomicrobiota bacterium | reverse complement strand
AATGCGCGACGAAGCCAAGCGCCAGACCGTTCAATGACAGCCTGCCGTAACGGCCTCGATTGATCCGCCAGGCGCCCATGCCATCGCAGAAGCCTTGCGTAGGACGCGCCTCGAATTCACAGGGACATCCATAGTCGCAGTTGCAGGCCTGCAGATAATCCGCTTCCAACGACCATTTCACTTTTTTGCCGTTGCTCATGTTCCGCTCCTTTCTTTCGACAGTTCAGGTGATGAAGGTTGCATCAGGTAATTTGGGATTCGCCCCGGCGAAAACGATCTCCAGACTCTGACGCCGGGCCGTTTCCTGGTGTGCCGGGAGACTAGCAAACCCGAGATGACCTGGCAACAGGATAAAGGCCTCAAGCGCAATACCTCTTCTGGGCTGTTCATCTGCGCAGGTCCTGGGAGAACTTGCGCAACGATCAAAGCTTAAAATAAATCCTCAAAACCAAGCTCCGTGCCGTCGCAGACCCGGTCAGTGGACCAACTCGCACCCGGTGAAAACAATTTCTGTGTCACGCGCGGCCTTGCATTTGCCGCGGAGGACAATCGTCTGCCCGGCCTGCAGCAAGGTGACCTGTTTGTTCTCGGCGGGTTTTCCGACAAGCGTCTGCCCGCGGTGCGTGGTGAAAACGGTCTTGCAATCGTTCGGGTAGTCAAAGACCGCGACGACCCGAACGAACCGGTCCGAGGATTCCAGGAGGACATCATATTTGCGGACGAACATCTTAGGCTCGAACCGTTCGATCACGCCTTTGACGCGGAAGGTTTTTTTGTCACAGCGCAGGTCGGCGCCGGTCGGGTCGGTTTTGAATTGTTTTACCAACTCGGTGGCATCCACAATTTCATCCGACTGCAAATGCGGCAGCTTGGCAAGGGGCCTTCCACGTTCTTCACTGGTGCGACGCGCGGCGAAGTTTCCTGTCTTTTCGGGTCGCGGCTGCTTCCCGGATTCGGGCTGTCCATCGTCCTCTTTCAGTCCGGCGGCTTCAGCTTCTGCGCGCGCCAGGTCCTGTTTCAGCTTCTGGATTTCCTCCTCTTTCCGTTTTCGCGCTTCGGTCTGGAAACGCTTTCGAGTCGCCGTTGGCAGATCTGTCCAGCCAATCCAGTTCGTTCCACCGCCATGTTTGATAACGAACCCGTCCGCCTGGAAGCTGAGGACCTCCGTGTTCTTGAACAGCTTGCCGTCGTTTGTCGTGATGTCCTCAGCTCCGGCGAAGTTGGCGCAGGCGACCAGAAGAACAAAAAGGATGACGGATCGCATAAAATGGCTGGCCGTTTGACGGTTGCTGAACTTTGACCACCGAGTTGAATCTCGTTTGACGGCTGGTTGGCCGAATGCCGCACAGGCAAGCGCGATTAACATCAGCACGCGGAACAAGAGTTTTCCTTGTCTGACGAGCACGTGCCTTCGATAGCAGAAATTGAGCGGTCTGGCAAGTCGTTTGGCCGTCAATCCAGTATCGCTTGGATTCTATTTTAAGCTTCGGCGTTGGCACGGATGCCCTTTAAGCTGGCCGCCAGATGCGTTTCCTGCCGATTGTTGATCGGGAGCTTCGCGTGACCGCGCGGCGCCGGAGCACTTACACGCTTCGCCTGCTCGCCGCGGCGGCGGCCTTTTCGATCATTCTTTGGCTTTGTCTGTTCCCGACTCAGGGGCAGCCTCCGGCTGATCTGGGCAAATCGCTGTTCACAGCCCTGTCCATCCTGGCGTTCGCCTACTGCCTGCTGGTCGGGCCGTTCATGACGGCGGATTGCATCAGCTCGGAGAAAAGAGAAGGCACGCTGGGGCTTCTGTTCCTGACCGATTTGCGCAGCTTCGACGTCGTGCTCGGCAAGTGGGCCGCCACGTCGCTCGCCGGTTTTTACGGACTGCTGGCCGTGTTGCCCTCTCTCGGCATTCCCGTGCTGCTGGGTGGCGTGACGCCGGGTGAATACGGCCGAACCGCGCTCGCGGTGGTCAACGCCATCCTGTTTTCGCTCACGGCCGGGATGTTGGTCTCCGCGCTGAATCGCGATCATACCAAGACAATCCTTGGCTCATTGATTCTGGTTCTGGCGTTGAGCGGACTGCTCCCGGGCTTGATGGTCCTTTTGTTCAAAGGCTTTTGGGGCAGGGGCATTGACGGTTTCCCGCCGGTCGCTTTGCTCAGCCCGGTTTACGCGGCCCAGTTCGCTGTGGACTCGACATTCCGATCCAATCCGAGGCTTTTCTGGATGTCGCTCGGCGCCGTCCACGCCATGAGCTGGCTGTTTGTGGTGGGCGCCATCGTCATCGTCACGTGGGTCTGGCGGCGGGAGCCGGTGGAACGCCGCGAATCGCGACTGTGGCTGTTGCGATTGGGCCGAACGCGACGGTGGCAGCGACGCCTCCAGAAACGGCTCGCTAAAAATCCGATCTACGCACTCGCCAGCAGGCATCGCTGGCCGCACTGGGTATTCTGGGCGCTGGTCGGCATTGTCACGATCAAC
>QHOP01000021.1 GCA_003219345.1 Verrucomicrobiota bacterium | reverse complement strand
CGGCTTGAGCGTTTTGAGCAATTGCTCGTGTTCTTTGGTTTTCTTTTGCTGGGGCCGGATCAGGATGAAGTAGAAAACCACCACCATCAGAACCAACATGGGCAGCGGCCCCTTGAGCAACTGTTCGAGGCCCTGCCCGGCGGGTGGAGCAGGTTGATTCGAAGGCGTGGCCTGCGCCAGCAGTGTGTTCAAAGCAGAAAATGTCATGTCGCTCAATTCAAGAGCCGTCAAATCTAGGGATGCGACCGCTTTTGGCAAGCGTTTTAGCCATCGTTTTACACGCGCGGGGTGGCTCCTGACGGCACTGAACTGCTTCCGCGGACAAAGCTCCCGGACAAGACTCCAAATCCCAAGCGCGAACTCCCAGAGAAACTCCAATTTCCAAGCTCCAAAGCGGGCTACCTTGAGCGGGTCGGAGGCCGGGATGGAGCTTGTGGCTTGAGGCTTCTTTGGGATCTGGCGCTTGGGATTTGGAGTTTCGTCCGCGAGCTTGGGATTCGGAAACTGGATGTTCCGTTCATCGCTCCGCGTTCGCGTGACCCAAGAGCACTTTCTGCGAGGGCGCGTAACGGGCCACGAATTCACGCCGAAACTCCCCAAACGTCCCTGCCGCCAGGTGCGCGCGAATGTCCGCCATCAGCTTCAAATACATGTGGCTGTTGTGCACGCTCACCATCCGCAGACCGAGAATTTCGTTCACGTTCAGCAAATGGCGCAGATAAGCGCGCGTGAAATGGCGGCAGGCGAAACAGTCGCAGCCTGCTTCGATTGGCCGGAAGTCCGCCTTGTTGAAACCGGCTTTGACGCTGACCGTCCCTTGGTTCGTGAAGGCCGTGCCGTTGCGCGCCACGCGCGTTGGCAAGACGCAATCGAACATGTCGATGCCGCGCGCGACCAACTCGACCAACTGCGCCGGTGTGCCCAGCCCCATCGCGTACCGCGGCAAGCGCGCCGGCAGGAACGGCTCCGTCAATTCAATCGCCTTGAAAATCTCCGGTTCCGGCTCGCCGACGCTCACGCCGCCGATGGCGTAACCATCAAACTCCATCGCGACGATGGCCTGCGCGCACTCCTCGCGCAGCGCGGCGTGGGCGCCGCCCTGGACGATGCCAAAAACCAATTGGCCGGACGCGCGAGGTTGCTCGCGGCACTCCTTCGCCCAGCGAATGGTCCGCTCGACCGCGCTCCGGAAGTCGCGCGGCGTGCTGGTGTGCGGCGGACAATCGTCGAACGCCATCGCGATGTCCGAGCCGAGCTCGCGCTGGATTTCCATTGCCTCCTTTGGCCCGAGAAAAAGCAGCGCGCCGTCCAGATGAGAACGAAATTCGACGCCGTGCGGTTTGATCTTTCGGATTTTGGCCAGACTGAAGACTTGAAATCCGCCGCTGTCGGTCAAAATTGGCAATGACCAGTTGATGAATGGGTGCAAGCCGCCCGCTGCGCGAATGATTTCAAGACCTGGCCTGATCGAGAGATGATAGGTGTTGCCGAGAATGATTTGGGTCCCCATCTCGCGCAGCTCACGCGGATCGAGCGCCTTGACGCTCCCTTGCGTGCCCACGGGCATGAAGACCGGGGTGTCAACGACACCGTGAGCGGTGGTCAGGCGCCCGAGGCGGGCTTTGGAATTGGGATCGGACTTCAGCAGCTCGAACATGCGCCCTCGTGTCGCGTCAATTGCCTCATCGAGAAGTGTTGAAGGAACACTTTTTGCGCGTTCTAACCAAGAAACAACGAGCCAGCCTGCATCAACGCATCCCTGCGCGCGACGGCAGAGGAGGTTGCGCTATCAGCCTAAAACCCGATGCCGCCCGTCGCCTTGATAGCCGAGGTTCGGGTTGCTAACCAGACCATATCTACACTCAACGGACTTTGAACAACCAGTCGGCCCACGTTATTATTTTTTACGATAGTCCGAGGGTCTTTCCAGGAGTGGATTTCGGAGTGTCCATCAGCAAAGGCGAAGCCACAGGCTCGGTTGTGAAAGCTGGCCGGCCAGTCGATCCACTGGGCTGGTCTGGCTATACCCACAGCGAAACCGGCGTCATTAATGCTGGCAGGATCCTCATCTAGAAAAACAAACGTCATTGTCGGACCAGGCACTACGAAATCCGCGAATTTCCCATAAACGTAATACGGCCCACCGCGAGTGTTGCCGTGATTACCGTCAAGCCAGGGACCATTCACTGGTGCGTGTCCGTTGCTTGGCGGGTAAGGATCCGTTCCGACAGCCTGGCTCATGGCAAAGCTGCGAACACGCGGGGGTCCTTTGCGTAATGGAAAATACTGTTGCGAATGGTCGGCCGGGCAATGAAAAATGGCAGCCGA
Source organism: Verrucomicrobiota bacterium (assembly GCA_003219345.1). GTDB lineage: Bacteria > Verrucomicrobiota > Verrucomicrobiia > Limisphaerales > AV2 > AV2. The sequence goes on along the minus strand of QHOP01000021.1, from coordinate 3,564 downwards.
ATTGCCCATGTAGTTGGCCAAAGAACATTTCTTCGGGTCAGTGAGGAAAAGCACGTTTGTAGCGTCCGGGACAGGAACATTCATGTGCCCGCTGCACCAGTTGTGGTAGTCAACTGAGTTGCCATCGTCTGGATTCGGGGGCAGCAAGTCATTGAAATCCTGTCCATACAGCCACATTGCCTTCATCATTTGGTTGCCGTTGTTCAGGCACAGGATGCCCTGGGCTTTCGTCTTGGCTTTGGCAAGCGCAGGGAGCAGCAATCCTGCTAGAATGGCGATGATGGCGATGACAACCAGCAGTTCGATGAGTGTGAAGCCATGGGGGCGCAGAATCTTCGGTGACGCAGGAATAGGAGTTCTTAGTGTTCGCATAAGATCGAAATTGTTCCTGCCGAAACGGGATAGGGCATTGCGGGAACGTTAGACCGACCTGGTTTTACAGTCAACTGTGCGTTGAGACGCACAGGGTTCCACACGCTCCCTGCCAACAAAGCGATTAGTGATCGGAGCGCGGCTTGTCATTAACTGCACTTCCAAAGGGCTATGCACGGCTGCAAAGGCTCTCCATGAACCGCCTCCCCGTAGCGGCGTCTCGGCAGAGCGCCGCTGGCTGTTGTTCGCACGAATTGCGGCGCTCTGCCGAGACGCCGCCAGGGTTCATGGCCCCAACTCACGTCCGAATTTGGGAGGTCCATTTACTTTCTTGGCACCGTCGAGTTCTCGGCCATCCAATTCACGTCCACCCATGAGTCGCCGGCGGCGCCGACAGGCAGCGGCATTACGGCGTATCGGACGCGCGCGTTTTTGATCTTTGACCCCCGCCATTTGTGTACTTCTGCATGCCCATCCACGAAAGAAAGGCCGCACGCGCCATTGTGAAAGCTGGCGGGCATGTCAATGATTTGCGCCGTGCCTGGTTTGTCCGCGCCGTTACATTGATTGGCAAAGGCAGCGTCGTTAATACTGTCCGGATGTTCATCGACGAAGACCCACGTCTTGGCCGGGGTCACGACGACCGACTGCTTGTCGTAGGTGCGCCAGGCGCTGGTGGGGAGCCAAAAGCCAGCGCCGAACACCTGGCTCATCGAAATGCTCCGGATCCTGGGCACGCGCTCGCCTTTGTTATTCTTGACCATGGCTTTGTCCGCCGGACATTTGTAAATCCCACTGCTGTTGCCGGTGTAGGGCCAGAAGGGACTCCTGACAATATCGTTGGTAATGTCCCAGTTCACGCGCGCGCTGGTAAAGTCCAGCCAGCCCGAACACCAGTTGCTTCGAGCCGGCGCGAAGCCGTCCTCGGCAGCCAGGAGGATGTCGTTGCTGTCATCGGATTGAAGGCGCCATGCCAGCATCAATTGCTTGCCGTTATTCAGGCAACCGATGCCTTGAGCTTTCGTTTTGGCTTTGGCCAGGGCGGGCAACAGCATGCCGGCGAGGATGGCGATAATGGCGATCACGACCAGCAGCTCGATCAGGGTAAAGGCACGTAATTGCCTTACAGAGTGGACGCATTTTGATGTTCTCATAATGCTCAATGGTTGTTGGTTTACGCCGGGATCACTCGTCGGCGTTCTGGGTTTGAGGTTAAAATAGCCGCAGGAAGTGCCACGGTCAACTGTGCGTCTTGGCGCACACCGCAGACGCGACCTGACTCGTTAAAACGTTGCATCGTTACAGTCGGAGCGGAGCCGGGGATTCGCTCGAGAGCCTGCGGCTTTGTCCATTACACGTGCAGCAACTGTAAGACTCTTGCCACAGCTCCGTCCGACTTCACCGCGACTAACGTGCCGGCACGGGGTTTCAACTCCACTTCGCCTTTAGCCAACGACTTTTCGCCGATGGCAATACGTATGGGGAAGCCAATTAGCTCGGAATCCTTGAACTTCACCCCGGGCCGTTCCTCGCGGTCGTCGAGGATGACCTCCACGCCGTGACTGGAAAGTTCTGCGCAGATTTTTTCGGCCAGGATCATCACCGGACTGTCGGCAGTCACGGTCAACGGCGTAATGCAAACTGCGTAAGGCGCAACCGACACCGGCCAGATAATCCCGTCCGTGTCGTTGCACTGCTCGATGATGGCCTGAAGCGTGCGCGTCACGCCGATGCCGTAGCAGCCCATGATGGCCGGCTGCTGTTTCCCCTCCTCGTCGAGAAACAACGCGCCGAGCGCCTCGCTGTATTTTGTGCCCAGCTTAAAGACGTGGCCGACTTCAATCGCCCGGCGGACCTTAAGCGGACGACCGCATTGGGAACACGCTTCGCCGGCCTGCGCCAGCCGCAGGTCAGCCCACTGCTGGACGACCAGGTCGCGTTCGATGGAAACGTTGCGCAGGTGGAAGCCGTCTTCATTCGCGCCGGTGGTCATCCCGACTGCGCCGCGCAAGGCTTCGTCGGCGTAGATCGGAAGAGTGCCACTTTTTAACGTCGCGGCGACTCCGCCGAGGCTGCCGGGATGCGCGCCGAGTTCGGCGTAAATTTCTTCGGCGGTGGCGGCGCGAAACTGGGTCGTCCCCAGAACGCCGGCCAGCTTCGCTTCATTCAGTTGATGATCACCGCGCAGTAAAATCAAAATCAGTTTGCTTTCGAGGAGGTAAACCAGCGTTTTGATCTGCCGGTCGGCAGGGATGTGGTACGGCGGTTGTGCCAGGGCCTCGATGGTGACAACGCCCGGCGTCGCGAACTTTTCAATTTCGGATTTCGGATTTCGGATTTCGGATTTCGGCGCAGCGCTGGTCGCCTTCTCGATGTTGGCGGCATAGCCGCAATCTTCGCAGTAAACGACTTCGCTTTCACCGGTCTCGGCCGGCACCATGAATTCGTGCGAGAATTTGCCGCCCATCACGCCGGCATCGGCCTCGACCGGAATCGTCTTCAGTCCGCACCGCTGAAAAATGCGCGCATAAGCGTCATACATTTTTCGGTAGCTGATCTGCGCGGCCTCGTCGGTCGCATCAAAGCTGTAGGCGTCCTTCATGATGAATTCCTTGGCGCGCATGAGGCCGAAGCGCGGGCGGATTTCATCGCGAAACTTGGTTTGAATCTGATAGAAATTCTTCGGCAACTGGCGGTAGGAACTGATTTCGCCAGCCACCACAGTGGTGATGACTTCTTCGTGAGTGGGCCCAAGCAACCACTCACGTTTGGCGCGGTCCTGCAGTCGGAACAGCACCTCGCGGGCGGCTTGGTAGCGCCCGCTCCGCTGCCAGATTTCGGGCGGCTGGAGGGCGGGCATCAGGACTTCCAGCGCGCCGGCGCGGTCCATTTCTTCGCGGACGATTTGTTCCACCTTGCGGAGCGCGCGCAATCCGAGCGGCAGAAAAGTGTAAAGGCCGCCGGTCAGCTTGCGGATGAGACCGGCGCGCAACAGCAGCTTGTGCGAAGGGATTTCCGCGTCGGCCGGCGTTTCTTTCAGCGTGGGAATGAATGTTTGAGACCAACGCATCGGGATTTACGATTTGCGATTTACGCGCCCATTTGCGTTCCAAAATCTTCCCATGAACCGTGCCCCCTCATCCCGTCCTTCTCCCCCAGTGGGGGAGAAGGTGCCCGGAGGGCGGTTGAGGG
>QHOP01000020.1 GCA_003219345.1 Verrucomicrobiota bacterium | reverse complement strand
CAGTCCGAGAACACGCGTCAGGAAGTAACCGCTGACCTCCACCGTCGCTTCGCCGACGCGTCGGGTGAACGCCGCCGATTTTTCAACGATCAACACCCGCAGCTTCGGCTGCTCGCGCAACAACAGGAAGGCCGTCGCCGCTCCCGACAACGCCCCGCCGATAATGATGGCATCGTAAACCCGCGCGTCCTGGGCCGGTGCGTTCACCGAACGTCAGAGTTAATCGACCCGCCCCGGCTTCAAATCGCTCTTCACTACTTTGCCGTCTTCGGCGGAGATGTGGATTTCGCCGATGTTGACCGTCTCACTTGGTTTGCGGATTTTGGCCGCCCACAGTTTGACCTTCCAGACCGGCTGGTCGCCCTCGCCGCGTTCCAGCCTCATTTCCGTGTTTGTCAAGGTAACGTTTTTGAGGAGCGGATCGCTTTTGGCGATTTGAATGGCCTTGTCCGAATCGATTTTCAACTTCTCCTTGGCCAACTCGCGGTGGGACCGGCTGATGGGTTCGAGGATACGCGCGGGACGTTTGACGGAAACTTTCGTGCCGGCAGCGAATTTGACTTCCGTGGCTTTGGCGGTTGCATCGGGGTCGTAATAAACGACATACCAGATGTTCGGCATCATGCTGCCGATCGATTTTTCCGAACGAATCTGCACCACGCGGCCTTTGGCTTCCTCGCCGACGTGACGGTTGCCTTCCTTGATCAGTTCAAAGGCCGTCGGCTCCGCCGCCAAACACCTTATCTGGCTCAGCCCGCCGGCAAGCAGCAGAGCAGCCAGCCATTTTCCACCCGACAATTTCATTTTCATGCGCCGAATCTAAGCAACGCGCGCATGGCTGACAACCTTGAAAACCGGCGGGCATTTGACTTGCAGTGAGCAAGTTTATTAAGCTTCCGCCGAACAATCAATCCGTCGCTGTGCTGTTTCCGCCAAAACAACCTCCCGAACCACCGCCCCGCGTCGTCATCATCGGCGCCGGCATCGTTACTTCTTTGGGCGTGGGGTGGCAAGCGAACGCCGAAGGTTTTCGTGACGGACGCATCGCGATCCGTCCGATCACGCTGTTTGATGTCTCGCGTCAACGTGTGAAAGTCGGCGGAGAAGTGGCACTACCCCCTGCACCGCCCGACACGCTTCTGCCTATGAAACGGACCCGCCGACTCGACCGCGCCGCGAACCTGCTCTTGCTCGCGGCGCACGAAGCCTGGCGGCAATCCGGCTGGGAGCCTTCAGACAATCTGCCGGTCGTGCTCGCCACGACCAGCGGCGGCATGAGCCTGGGTCAGGATTACTACCGCCAGGCTATCCAGGCCCCCAATTCACACCGATGCCAACCGGCGCGCGCGCTGCATTACCAGGGGCAACGCCAGGCGCTCGACCTGACCGACGCGTTCGGATTCAGCGGCCCCATTACCATCATCGCCAATGCCTGCGCTTCCGGCGCCAACGCCGTCGGACATGCGTGGGAATTGTTGCGGCGCGGTCATGCGGAACGCGTTTTGACGGGCGGCTACGATGCGCTCAGTCAACTTGTCTTCGCGGGCTTCGATTCGTTGCAAGCCTTGTCACCGACGCGATGCCGCCCGTTCGACGCGCAGCGTGACGGATTGGCGCTCGGTGAAGGCGCGGCAATCCTCGCGCTGGAAACGCTCGAGCACGCGCAACGCCGTGGCGCAAAAATCCTTGGCGAAATGGTCGGCTACGGCGCCGCCACGGATGCGCATCACCTGACGCAGCCGCAGCCGCAAGGCGACGCCGCGTTCGCGACCATGACCGCCGCCTGCCAATCCGCCGGCGTGTCCCCGCAGCAAATCGGCTACCTCAACGCGCACGGAACCGGCACACCGCTCAACGACAGCGCGGAAGCCTTCGCCATCAATCGCTGGGCCCGAAAATATGCCGCAAAAATTCCAGTCAGTTCAACCAAATCGAGCATCGGCCACTTGCTCGGAGCAGCCGGCGCGGTCGAAGTGGTGATCTGCTTGATGGCTCTTCGTGAACAGTGGTTGCCACCGACTTCGACGCTCGAATCACTCGATCCGCTGTGTCAGTTTCCGGTCGTGCGAAAACCGACGTCGGCGAATCTGGAATACGCCTTGACCAACTCGTTCGGCTTCGGCGGCGCAACTGCCTCGCTCGTTTTGCGGCGGTGGGAATCCAAACAATGAGTTCAAGGCTCAACGCGCTGGCAGGCGCCAATCCGACGTCGAACCCAGGCGGGACGCGCTGCGCAATGAAATCCGCGGCAACCATTTTCATTCACGGCATCGGGGCGGTTTCGCCCGCCGGTTGGAGTGTGCCAGCGTTGCGCGAGGCGCTGGCCAAAGGCGAGCCGCTGCCCGCGAAGGAACTCGCGCGACCGGGCTGGACACGTCCGCTGCGAGTGCGAGCCGTCCCGCCGCCTTCACCGCGGCCGGACTTCATCACACACCCGCGGCTGCGTCGCACCAGTCCAATTACTCAATACGCCGTCGCCGCTGCTCTCGAAGCCTTGGGCGACGACGTGGCGCGCGTTGGCAACGGCTCGTTGCGGCTCGGCATCGTTCTCTGCGTCATGACCGGCTGCGTGAATTATTCGCGCCGATTTTACGACGAAACGCTCAACGATCCGGCCACGGCCAGCCCCCTTGTTTTTCCCGAAACCGTCTTTAACGCGCCCGCCAGTCACCTCGCCGCTCTGCTCGGCACGACCGCCATCAACTACACGCTGGTCGGTGACCCGGGCACTTTTCTCCACGGCCTCGCGTTGGCTGCTGATTGGCTCTTGAGCCAGCGTGTCGATGGCTGCCTTGTCGTCGGCACGGAGGAAATCGATTGGCTGACCGCCGACGCGTATCGGCTGTTCGCGCGCAAAATCATTCTCAGCGAAGGGGCCGGAGCGCTTTACTTGCGGCGTTCGGGGCAACCCGTCCCCGGCGCCTCCGCGGGGGCGAGCCAGCGTTCGGAAGTGTCGGGTCAGTTCCCCTCCCAGGAGAGGTCAGGGGTGGGATCGGCCGTTTCGAGTATAACAGGGGCAAACTCAACCAGACCCGCCGTCCAACTTTATTGCGTTACCAGCGCGCATCTGTTCTCGTGCAAACAAAGCCGCGCCCAGGCGGCGAAACGGATGCGTGCCGAATTGCCTGCGGGAAAACAGAAACATTTGCTGTGCGACGGAATCCAAAGCCTGGACAACATCGACGCCGAGGAACGGAAAGCATGGCAAGGTTGGCCCGGCGCGCGGTTGTCGCTGAAGATGTTCCTGGGCGAAGGCCTGGCCGCAGCCTCCGCGTGGCAATGCGTCGCGGCCATCGACGCCTTGCGCCAGCGCCAACATCCGGCAGCAACAGTGAGCGTGCTCGGCTGCAACCAACAGGCTATCGGCGCGCACTTTGTGATTTTGTGATTCCAAATTGCAAATCGCCGATCTCAAATCGCCCCGCATGAGTTCCCGTGTCATCTTCGTCACCGGCGCCAACGGCGGTCTTGGCCAAGCCATTGCCCGCGCGTTCCTCGCCGAAGCGCCGGAGAATTTTGTCTGGCTGGGCGTTCGACAGAACCGCGCGCGTGCCGACAGATTGACGGAGGCATTTCCCGGCCGTTGCAAGTGCGTCGAACTGGATGTCACTCAAGCCGCCGCATGGCAAAAGGCCGTTGCGGACGCTGTCGCCGAACACAAACGGCTGGATGTCCTTGTCAACAACGCCGGCAAACATCACGATGGTTTACTCGCGCAACTTTCATTCAGCGCGTGGCGGGAGGTCCTGGCGGCGAACCTCGACGCTACCTTTCACGGTTGTCAGGCGGTGTTGCCCGCCATGATTACGCAGCGCGTCGGCCGCATCGTGAACATCGCTTCGCTCAGCGCCCTGCTCGCGCCCGCCGGCCAGACCAACTACGCCGCCGCCAAAGCAGGCGTGGTTGCCCTCACGCAATCGCTGGCCAAGGAAGTCGCCCGCATCGGCATCACGGTGAACGCGGTCTGTCCCGGCTACGTGGAAACGGAACCGCTCGCCGCGATGAGTGAAGAGGAACGCAAAGCCGCATTGGCGCGGGTCCCGATGCGGCGCTTTGGCCGCCCGGAAGAACACTTTCCATGAACCAGGTGGGGCGAGACTCCGTCGAGCCCTGATCTCCCATGGATAGAAGTTAGGGCTCGACGGAGTCTCGCCCCACCGTTCATGGCGTCGATTCACGTCCAATTTTTCCCCTCTCCATGAACCGCCTATCGGAGCGCGGACAGCCATGTCCGCGTGAATCAACTCCAAGGAACTTGCGGACAAGCTGTCCGCGCTCCTGTCCGTCGCTGGTTCATGGTCCCAATGCATGCGGAAAAACGAAAGGAGGCTCTCGATGAACCGTCTCCCCTTAGCCGCGTCTCGGCAGAGCGCCGCTCGCTGTTGTTCCTACATATTGCGGCGCGCTCCGCCACGCCAGGGTTCACGGTCCCAATGCGCAGCGAAAGGCCAGGGAGCGCAAACTGCGCGGCTAATTTGAACTGGACGAACATTTGAAATAGCAAAATGGAAGACGTCAACACCCTGAAAGGCCGCATCAAGAGCATGTTGGTGGAAAACCTCATGCTGCCGGTGGCGGCGGCGGAAATCACCGATGACCAGCCGCTGTTCGGCCCCGGCAGCCTCGGACTCGACTCGGTGGACGCGTTGCAACTGGTCGTGGCGCTCGACAAACATTTCGGCCTGAAAATCCCCGACCCGGCCACAGCGAAAGAAATCCTGCAAAACGTCGGCACGATTGTTTTGGCCGTGCAAAAGAAATTGGCCGGCGCCGTTTGATTCGCGCCTACGTCGGACTCTGGAGCAGCCCTGGCATTTAATACGCATACATACTTTTTTGCTGACAGGCCGGCAACACTCTGTTATCAACCGCAATCTATAACAACTGTTTCTAAAACCATGAGGGCCTACCCATGAACCGACCCACCCCTGACCCCTCCCAGGAGGGGAACTCGGCAAGCGTGCCCGACATTGACTCCCCTCCTCCGGAGAGGTTGGGGGTGGGTTCATGGTCCCAACGCCACCCAACTGATCGCGGCGGGGGCATTGAGCGTACTGCTCGCGACGGGCTGCAAAAAGAGTTCGGAGAACACCGGCGGCGGCCCGGCTAAAGTCCGGGTGGGGTATATCGGCCTGACCTGCGAGGCGCCAATTTTCACCGCTGTCGAAAAGGGCTTCTTCAAGGAAGAGGGCCTGGACGTCGCGCTCGTCAAATGCGAGTGGGCGAATTACAAGGACGTGCTCGCGCTGGGCGGATTCGACGTAACGCATCACCTGGTCATGTACTTTCTCAAACCCGTCGAACAAGGACTGGATGTGAAGTTCACCGGCGGCATCCATCGCGGCTGTCTGCGGGTCCAGGCGGCGGCGAAGGGGAATATCCGGTCGATAAAAGATTTGCGCGGCAAGCGCATCGGCGTGCCCGGAATGGGAACACCGCCGTTCATCTTCGCCAATCGGGTCCTCGGCGCCAATGGGATCAACCCGGGCAAAGAGATCACCTGGCTCGTGTTTCCGGCCGGCGAACTCGGATTGGCCCTGGACAAAGGAGAGGTTGACGCCGTGGCGAATTCAGAGCCGATCGGCAGTTTGCTGCTCGCCGATGGCAAGGTCCGCAACATCGCCGCCACCCGCGCTTTGCTCAAGGCCGCCAAATGGGTGGAAGCCAATCCTGCGGCGGCCGCAAGACTGTCGGTTGAGAAGAAGTATCTCGCCTCGACCGTGGAACAAAACACCATCGCGATCTCGCACCTGCGCTACATCCCGAGCGTTTCCGGAGCGGAAGCCGCGGTCAAATTGGCGGCAACTGAAATGAAGAGGGCCGGGATGCTCAACCCCTCCACCGATGTTGCTGGATTGGCTGGCCGCGCATTCGTCCATCTGGACGGCGTTTCGGATGAATGGCTTGACTCGCTCCAGGTGGAGAAGGTCGTCGGCGGTCAGGCGCCTCCGGACTGGGACATCCGTCGATACGCCCTGGCAAACATCTCGGATCCTTTCTGCTCAGCCTGTCTCATCTTACCCGCGACCCGATGAACACTTCGGTTCAACAAACCCACGAGCCGGTTCAGATGAGTGAGGAAAAAGTGGCGCGCGCGGGGAGTATCGGCTCGCCGGCTGCATCACGAGCGCGAGCCCGCACTCTCCTGGCCATCCCGGTGGCGGCATCCGTCGCACTCGCCGTTCACCTGGGTGTATCGAAAAACCAGCCGTTGCCGGAAACGCATTCCTACTCCGTGTTTCTGGGTATCATTCTCGGTTCCGCCGGCGTGGCCGCGGTAGCGCAGTCATTCTGGTCGCACCTGCGGCGATGGATGCGGCACATGTGCCCGATTATCGCCGCCGCAGTTTGGCTGTTGTGCTTCTGGGAAGTGATCACTTCAGGTTTGCGATTGCTCCCGCTGCCATATTTCCCCAGCCCCGCCGCCGTGGTGCAAAGCCTGATCGACGATCGCCGCATGCTCTTCGACAGCACCTGCAATTCGCTGATCCTGCTGCTCTCCGGTTACCTGCTCGGCTTGGCGGTCGCTTTGGTGACCGGCGTTTCCATCGGCTGGTTCAACCAGGCGCGGTACTGGGGCATGCCGCTGTTAAAAGTCGTCGGACCGATCCCGGCCACCGCGTGGATTCCGCTGGCGATGGTCCTGTCGCCCGCACCCAGGTTCTCCGCCGTCGGCATCATCGCGCTGGCGGTCTGGTTCCCGGTGACGATGCTCACTGCCTCCGGCATTTCCAACACCCGCGCCTCCTACCTCGATGTCGCGCGCACGCTGGGCGGCGGGCGAACCTACCTGATCTTCCGCGTCGCCATTCCGGGCGCCATGCCGAGTATCTTCATCGGTTTGTTCATGGGCCTCGGCGCGGCGTTTTTGACACTCGTGGTCGCCGAGACCGTCGGTGTCAAGTCCGGCCTGGGCTGGTATGTGGCCTGGGCTCAGGGTTGGGCCGAGTATGGAAAGGTGTACGCCGCCCTCGTCATCATGGCGGCTTTCTTCTCAACCATCATGACGCTGCTGTTCAAGGTGCGCGACCGCGTGCTGGTCTGGCAGAAGGGAGTGATCAAGTGGTAGCCATGTCTGCGAGCGTTGCCACAACCGAAGGCTCCTCGCTGCGCATACTGGGCGTGAGCAAGGACTTTCCGGCACCGGACAACCCTCTGGCCCGTGTGCTGGCGCTGAATGCCGTGTCTCTTTCCCTCGCGGCGGGGGAGCTGGTCTCCATTGTTGGACCCAGTGGCTGCGGCAAGTCCACGCTCCTTCGTGTCATCGCCGGGCTTGACTCTCCCAATTCAGGTGAGCTTTGGATCGGCGATGAACCCATCAGCGGCCCCAACGCCGAGCGCGGTTTGGTCTTTCAGGATCCCAACCTTTTTCCCTGGCTGACGGTCCGGCGCAACATTCAGGCCGGCCTCGTCGCGCGCGGCGTGCTCCAGGAGAAACGCCATGAGGTGGACGAGTTCATGCGGCTCGTCGGCCTCGCAGCATTCGCCAACGCCTTCCCCCACCATCTATCCGGCGGCATGGCCCAACGGGTCGCTTTGGCGCGGGCGCTGATCAATCATCCCAAGGTTCTTCTCCTCGACGAGCCCCTGGGGGCCCTCGACGCGTTCACGCGCATGCGCATGCAGGATGAGGTGCTGCGCCTCTGGCAGGCTCGCCGCACGACCATGCTCCTGGTTACTCACGACATCGATGAAGCCATCTATATGAGCGACCGCATCGTTATCATGACCCCCAGCCCCGGCCGGATCGATCAAACCATCGTCGTCGCCCTGGATCGCCCGCGCCAGAGAAGCAGCCCGGAATTCCTTCGCCTCCGGGCCGACATCCTCGAACAGCTCCACTTCGCGGGCAACGCCATCCGCGACCGGAGTCCGGGCGTCGGCGACAGCTCATCGGGGGAAAATCAGAAACCGCCGCAAGATGCGAAGCCGGAAGAACCTGACTTGGCGCCCCAATACACGGAGTCGCGCACGGTCCGCTCCCCTGCCCCGCCCTCCGAACCGCTCGACGCGCAAGTCGCCATCATCGGCCGCGATCCCGCCGGTTCGAGCCTTGGCGGTTAAACTTTCCGGGGAAATCGTCCGCGGCGTGAAGGGGATCAGCGCGCCGTCCTCACCTTTACCCTGCCCATGAACCGGGTGGGGCGAGACTCCGTCGAGCCCTGATTTCTATTCATTGGAGATCAGGGCTCGACGAAGTCTCGCCCCACCTTTCAGGGTCCCAATGCGCTGCCAATTTTGAAATTCGCGTTTTGTTGCCGGCGCTTCAGCACCGCAACGGTTCCGCAGAGCAACGCACAGAGCGCGACCGCAATCAAAATCTCCTTCGGGTCAGGCGAGAAAATCAGAACGAACCCTTTGCCTTTCACCAACGCCGAAAAACTCGAAACACAAAACGGCATCATGAACAGACGGATGATTTGCCAGGGTTCAAGTTTCACTTTGTTTTCGCTGGCGGCGGTGGTGCTGACGAACAGCGCGAAACCAATGATGAGGCTCAGTCCCAGCGACGTGAGCCAGAGGCGCGCACTGGGATCAAAGTAGCGCACCAGCACGACGAGATACCAGATGAAGTAGCACCAAAGGATCAACCGGCCTTTGGAAAGGTTGGCGAGGTAGTGGACCAGCTTCACGTCGTAATTTACCCTATTCTATGAGCAGCGGCCGCGCCGAGCGATACCGCGCCACTGTAGTCGGTTTTGGTGCGACTTTTCGCGAAATGCGAGCAACCGAAACCCCGTGCTTGTTTGCTTCCTGATTTTGCACTTTGATTGGCACATGGCAGACGTAATTTACGACGCGATTGTCATCGGCGGCGGGCCGGGCGGGAGCAGCACAGCTTCCTTTCTCGCCCGCGCCGGCAAGCGTGTGCTCGTGCTGGAAAAGGAGCATTTTCCGCGCTTCCATATCGGCGAGTCTCTCCTGCCTTACAACCGCCGTTTCTTTGCCGACATGGGTGTGCTCGAAACGCTCGAGAAAGAAGGTTTCCCCCTCAAGACCGGTCGCAATGGCCGTTATACCAGGGAGGCGACGGCGTTCCAGGTCGAACGCTCCAGGTTCGACCATCTCCTGCTGCAACACGCTGAGAAGTCCGGCGCGGAAGTGCGCGAGGGAATCACGGTCACGCGATTCGAGAACACCGCGCCGGACGCGGTCACGGTTGAAACGCGTGACGATGCGGGCCGGGCGCAGATCGTTCGCGCCCGGTTCCTCATTGACGCCAGCGGTCGCGGGAATCTCACCGGCAACCAGCAAGGCATTCGCGTCGTCCATCCGCACCTGAAGAAACTCTCTCTGTTCGGCCATTTCACCGGCGTGAAACTGGACGACGGCCGGGCGAGCGGGGACACCATCATCGTGCGGCTGGAAAATAAATGGTTTTGGATCATCCCGCTGGCGATGGAAAAAGTCAGTGTCGGCTGTGTGATGGACCAGGCCGAGTTCGCCGCCATGAAGCAGACGCCCGAGCAGGTTTTCAACGGCATTGTCCAGTCCAGCGCCGTGATGCGCGAGCGGATGAAAGACGCGCGGTTGCTCAACACCATCCAGGCCACGAGCGATTTCTCCTATCGCAACAAGCGGTTCGTTGATCATCGCCTGATTCGCGTCGGCGACGCGGCGGGTTTCATGGACCCGATTTTTTCGGCCGGCGTTCATCTGGCGATGTATTCCGGCAAACTCGCCGCAAAGGCGGTCATTGAGTCGCTGGCCGCCGGTGACGACGGGGCGAAGCGTTTCCGGAAATACGAGCGGCGCGTCACTCGCGCGATGCAACTTTACTGGGAAATGGTGGAAGGTTTTTACACGACGCCGTTCATCGAAGTGTTCTTTGAACCACGCAACAAATTCAATCTGCCTTCGGCGGTCACGGCTCTGCTGGCCGGCGAACTGGAAGGAGGCTGGAAAGTCTATTGGCGGATGCGGCTCTTTTTTTTGATCGTGAAAATCCACTCGCGCTGGCCGATCCTGCCGAACATTTGTTTTGAAGACAAGCCAGCCGAATCACGGGCCCCGCAATTCGTCCATCCCTCCTCCGATCCGATGATGGAACAGACCGTCAAACAACTTTAGCGACCGCCGATTGCTTTTCCGAACTCGCGCGTATCCGCGCAGCGAACCAGTGGCTGCGGGCCGCCGGCCAATAGTGTTCGGCATGAAAAAAGCCGAGAGCGTTTTCCCCTCTCTCCCCGCGAGGAACGAGTCACGACGAACTTTTGTTGCATATGCAACAAAAGATTGCACCGGTACAGACGCCAGTTCATGGAGAGGGAACACCTCCAAAATCCGGACGTGAGTTGGGGCCATGAACCCACCCCCAACCCCTCCGGAGGAGGGGAGTCAACGTCGGGCACGCTTGCCGAGTTCCCCTCCTGGGAGGGGTCAAGGGTGGGTCGGTTCATGGAAAGTTCCCACGGTAATCAGGGCTCGACAGAGTCTCGCCCCACCAGGTTCATCGGTAGAGCAACCCGTCGTCGGCGGTTTATGGGTCGCTTTCCGGCTTCTTCTCGGCGGGCTTGTCTTCCTTCTTCGGCTCGGTGTTCCGGGGCAGTGGCGGCACTATCTTCGGTTGCGTCGAGACATTCGTCGCGGGCGGTTTCTCGTCCTTCTTCGGCTCCTCTTTCTTTTCCGCGAGCAGGTCCTTCCGCTCTTTCAGCAGCGGGTCAACCGTCCATTTGGAAACCAGATAAGTCCATTTCTCAAACGCCTTTTCCTGTTTCAATTTGTCTTCGAGCTTGACTGTCTTGTCCTTGAATTCCTTGTCGAGTTTCTCCTTGTCTTCGGGTTTTTCATCCTTGCCAGCCGTGCGTTCCTTTGGGAAATCGGCGGAAACGCTCGTGCGGATGTAGTAATTTTCCTCGTTGGTTTTCGTGCCGATGCTGACCACGTAAGCGAACCCATCAAACGTCTCAATCTTTGCGACCATCGGCTTGTCCATGCCCGTCTCTTCCGGCTTGGCGTCCGGCGAAACGACGTCCGAGAAGCTCGGAAAGGAAAGCGCGTTGCCGGCCGGTGAACTTTTGCCGATGTCCAGTTGTTCACCGGGTTTCGCCTCGGCCAGCGATAGCGGCCCGTTCTCCGTCTCGCGCGTCAGTTTCCAGGAGTTCGTGGCGTTCGTGTGGGTCACGGAAATTGTCTTCAACTTTTCGATCTTGAAGAAATCCTTGTTCAGCCAGCGGTCCGGTTTGATGTCAACTTCCGAGAGCGCGTCCGAGACCACGGCAACGTCCTTCGGTCCGTTCATGACCAGGAGGTAACGTCCGTCCGGCCAGCCGTCCGAGCCGCCGAGCGGCGACGCGTTCTCGGACTTTCGCATATGCTTCTTGCCGAGCAGCACCGCTTTGATCGTCTTGTCCGACTTGTCTTTGAACTCGACGAGCGTGCCGGAATTTGTGCCATTGCCCGGCTCGGTCAATTCCAACTTCGCAAACTGCGAGGGCCCAACCTGCTCCGTTTGCACGACTTTCAGGTCCCATATCTTCCGTAACAGGTCCCCGATCTCCTGAAAATTCGCCGGATAACCGTAACGCTCGCGGACCGTCCAGTTATCGTCCTGCTTGACGAGATTCAGTTCGTTGGTGCCCTGCTTGATGCCAATGCGCGCGACATCGTTGATCGGAAAGTCCGGCAGCAGTCTCTTTCCGGCGCGCCCTTCGCCGGAGGATTGGTAGGAGGCCGCGTTGCGCCGGGAGACGTAGAGGCCCAACGCGCCAATGACCGCTCCCAGGACAATCAGAATGCCGAGTTGTTTTCGATTCATTTTGCCGCTGTTCTTTTGCGCTTGTAAACCGCCAGCGCGATGCCTGTCAGACTCACGACGACTGGCATGGCGGCGATGTTCATCCACCTCAACCGGTTTTCCATCGAATCCACGTCGCGCCGCAAATTCTTGCGCACTTGTTTGAGCTCCTTCTTCGCTTCGGCTTCCTTCTGTCGGAACCTGGCCAGTTCCTGTTGCTGCTCCGGCGAAAGAATGAACCGTTGCCCTTTTTCCTTGGTGCGTTGCAACTCGTTCAGTTTCTGCTGCGTCTCGGACAGACTCGCTTCCAGTTCCTTGATCTTGCTGCGATACGATTCCTGAGCCTTTTCCTCCATCCGCTTCACCACCGTGAACGGCCGGTTCAACGTGGCGCGGCTGCGCACGCCGATGAGGTTGCTGTCGCCGGCCAGTTGCTCGACCATGCTTTGCGCCAGGTTTAAGTTGCCGTTCTGCGGGATGACGATTTTTTGTCCAAAAATGTTCTGCACTTGCACGCAGACAGGATCGAAAATCATGTCGCTGTCACCCACCAGAATCACGACCGTATCCGCGGTTGATTCCTTGAGAGAATTGTCCGGCTTGGTCTCGGGCATGTCTTCCTTCTTTTCTCCTTCGTCTTTCTTCTCAGCGGATTTCTCTCCCGGCTTTCCGTCGGGGAACGCGGTTTTGAATTTTCCAGCCAAACGAATGGCCAGCGCGTACTCCTTGTCGGACGCTTTGAAGTCCTTGGCGCCTCCGCCGAACTGCGCCATGATCTTGTCAATGAACTGCGAGTTTTTCGTGGTCTTCAACAACACCGTCTCTTTCAGACCCGTCGCCGGCGTGCCCGTAAAGGCTCCCGGGTAAGGTAACAGGAGATTATCCAATTGGCTGGTGACCGCGTCATCCGCGTTCATCGCCTCTTTCGTCAGCGAAAGCACCGCCGCCGCTTCCTGGGGCCGGCCGTCCTGGCCGCGGATGTTGGTCTTGAACGTCATATCGGCGACGGCCTTGCTCACGTCGAACTCGATGCCCCAGGCTTTCAAGAGTTTGTCCATCGTCGCGCCGCTGGACATCGCCCCTTGCAGCGGGTTGGACGGATTGCTGCTGCGGTTGTCGGCGATGGAAAGCGGATCGAGAAACGCGACCACCTTGCCTCCACGCAGGACGAATTGGTCAATCGCGTATTGCGCCCCGTCGGAAATCTCGCGCGGATAGATGACGACCAGGACTTTGACGTCGTCGTCAATCTTATCTACTCCAAGCGACACTTCTTTAACCGTAAAATCCCGTTTCAGTTCGTTAATGATGATCCAGGGTTCCTGTCCGCGCTGGCCCATCCGCATCATCATCGGATTGAACTCACCGAAGACCGGCAAGGCGCTCATCACGCCCACGACCGGTTTCTGCGGAGTGATGACCTGGGAAATCGCGCGCGCAACGTCGTATTCCAGCATCCGTTCGCGGGACGGCGACAGAAACGGAAGAGCGACCATTTCGTCGAGCATTTTCACCGCGAGGCCGAGGTAAAAAGGTTCGCCTTCCGAGGAAACAACCTGGCCTTCGATGCCGTCCAGCTTGGCCGAATCTTCGGCGTCGGAGTCGGGCAATGGATTGAATTTCTGGATGGTCAGTTTGCTTCCGGCGTACTGTTTGAACTCGTCCAGCAGGTCTTCGACCTGCTGCGCGTAGTTCCGAAAGAAGACGGTCTCGGGCGACGCGCTTTCGGCCCTGGTACAGTAAAAGCGGATTTTGATCGGGGTATCAATTTTCTTCAGAATGGCCTTCGTCCCTTCCGAGAGCGTGTAGGCCTTCTCCTTCGTCAGATCGAGGCGCTGCTTGAAAGCTGCCGTGACCACGTTGAAGCCGCTCAGCAGGACGAACATCACCGCCACGCCGACCGTCGAGTAAAGGATTGTCTCTAATTGTTTGCTCTTCATCGCTCCGTCCTTTGGTTCCTCAGCCCGCCCGATGTCCGCGCAGAATTACGCCGGTCGTAAACAGCGAAAACCCGATCAACGACAAAAAGAAAATCAGGTCGCGCGAATCCAAAACGCCCCTTTGAAAACCCTCGAAGTGCGTGATAACGCTCAGAGCAGCGACGCCGTCCACGACCCAGGGTTTACTCGTCAGCTTGGACAGGAACTCGGTGACCGGCGGGAAACCGGCCAAAATCAGGAACAGACAGATCACCACGGAAAGAATGAAGCTGACGACCTGGTTGCGCGTGATGGCGGAGGTCATGCAACTGACCGCCAGATACCCGCCCGCCATCAACAGGCACCCGACATAGCTGCCGAAAATGACGCCGTTGTCCGGACTGCCGAGATAGTTGACCGTGAGGATCAGCGGAAAGGTCAAGAACAGGGCCAGCGCCAGAAACAGCCAGGACGCCAGGAACTTCCCGACAATCGCCTGCCACGCCGTGATCGGCATGGTGAGCAGCAGTTCGATGGTGCCAAGCCGCCGTTCCTCCGACCACAGTCGCATCCCCACCGCCGGCACCAGAAAAAGAAACAACCAGGGTTGCCAAATGAAGAAGCTCACCAGCGACGCCTGGCCCAGCTCGAAAAAGGGCGCTCGCCCGACCATGAAGGTGAAGAACCCGCCCAACAGCAGGAAAATCACCAGAAAAACGTAGGCGACCGGCGAAGAGAAATAGCCGATTAACTCCCGTTTCGCCACGGCTTTGATGTTGCTTAAACTCGTGTTCATTTCCGATCCTCTTGCACCGTGTCCGGCATGGTGATGCTGCGAAAGACTTCGTCCAAACGCCCCTCCTCAGTGTGCAACTCCTCGATCTTCCAACCTTCGCGCGCCGCGGTTTCGTAAATCCCACGGGCCAGTTCGCCGTTGCGACAGTTGGGCTGCGGGAAGACTCGCGCCGTGACGCAAGTCGTTTCCTCTTTAAGCACCGAGGTTTTTCGCGCGGTGGAAAGTTGCGACAGTTTTTGGCCGAGGGCCGATCCGTTCACGCCGCCAACCCGCAACGTGACCGCGCCGGCCACATCGGAGCGTTGCTTCAATTCCGCCGGCGTTCCGTTGGCCACGATTTGTCCGCGGTCGATGATGATCGCCCGCGTGCAGGCG
>QHOP01000019.1 GCA_003219345.1 Verrucomicrobiota bacterium | reverse complement strand
GTGTGATCGCCCGAGGCAGTTGTGTTTTCAAACTTCAGCACCCCTTCGCTGGCAGTCGGTTTAAAGAGCACGTTCCTGGTTATGAACGGTGCACCGGCGCCGACCGGGGTGATTTCCTCCTCAACCAGCGGAGTGTCGTCGAAGCTCGCCCGGTAGCTCGACGGCTCGACCACGCAACAGTTTCGCGCGTTAACATCAAAGATCAGCGTGTACTGCTGTCCGGCGTTCAGCCCGGTTATGTTCTGGCTCACCAACGTGGTTTTCCCCTGCAGGAAGAGGACCAGATCCTGATCCGAAGCGAGGCCGTTGTCGGTGAAAGGCCCTGCTCCATTGATATTGACGCCACGGCCGACCCCGCCTGCATCCCACCCCGCAATATTGTCGGGCTGGATGTAACCGACATTCGCCGGCGTGCCGCTGGCCTCGAAGCTCGGGTTCTTGATCACGATTTCTCCGGCATCCCGTTGCACGATAGTGATCGCATCCAGCAGGAGGGTGGCATCTCCCGACGCCGTGGCCACGAATTCGAGCAACCCGGTGGCGTTGGTCGGGGAAAGCTCCAAGTGTTGGAAATAGTAGCTGTTCTGCTCGAGGACAGGAGTGATTTGCGGAACCGTAACGAGATTTTTTCCGTCAAAACGAACGGTCAGACCATTGGTGCCGCCGCAGCAATTGCGCGCATTGTAGTAGAACTGCAGCCAGTACTTCTTGCCGGGACTCAAGCCAAAGATCTGCTGGGAGATGGTGCCCGAGTTTTGGATGAAGGCGACTTGTTTCCGGTCCGGGATGACTCCGTTGTCCTGGAAAGGCCCAGCGACCGTGTTCAGTCCCGCACCGCTGGCCGGAGTCGTCCAGGCAAGAATGCTTCCGTATCCCAGTCCGGCGGGCGCCGGGCTGCTTTCAAAGCTTGGATTCCGGACGAACGCCGTCACCACGTTGACCGTTACGTCATTGACGACGGTCAGCCCGGCAGAATCCACCACTACGATTCTGACCGTGCCTCGACCTACCGCCTCAACGTCAAAGGATTGAACGTTCGTGCCGCCCTGCGCGTATTGGAGCGCCACAAATCCGTCTGCATCCGCGTTCACCAACATCGCCACTGCCGGGTTGGGGCTTTGGAAAGTAATCGTGGCTGACTTGGTCGCCAGAAGTTCCGTGGGAACCGTGACCGTGACCGTGGCTTTCTGTCCCGGGGCAAGCTCTGTGAAATTGGGATCTATGGCAAGAGGTGGCAGCGGCTTCTGCACCTCACCCACGACGCGAACGTCGTCGAGCAGCAGGACGTCGGCGCCATCTTTCGTCTGTTCAAAGGCAACCTGAGCCAGGATATTCGAAGCGACGAAACTGACCGTTTTGAGCTTATACGGATTCGCCGCTCCAACGGGTGAAACGTCTTCCTCAAACAACACCGCATCGTCAACCTTGATCCGGAAATGAGGCACGGTTCCCGACTTCGCATTGTAAGCGACGGTTACCTGGTAGGTTTTGCCGACGGCGAGATTGGCAACTGTCTGACCGAGCGAGCCGGGACCCTGAATAAACGCGACGAGGTCCTGGTCCGGTACCGCGCCGTTGTTCGCGAATCCAGCGCCACCGGCAGCCGCGTCCACACCGAACGTCCCTGCGCCGGTCCAGCCTGCTACGCTGGCGATTTGTCCCAAGGCTGGCAGGGTGCCGCTGGCCTCAAAGCTGGGGTTTATGACGACAATGTTGTTTGTATCACGTTCGACGATGGTGACGCCGTCGAAGAGTGCCGTTGCATCCCCGCTGGCGGTGGTTGTGAAAGTCAGTGTGCCGCTATCAGAGGCCGCTACGAAGGGGACGCTCCTGGCATAGTAAGGTTTCGAACTCAGAATCGCCGGACGCACGTTGGCAATGCGGTCCAGCACAGTATCGGCGTCGGGAAACTTGGTCACGATGTCGATGGTGCCGCCACAGCAATTCCGCGCGTCGTAGAAGAACTGGATCCAATACTGTTTGCCGGCGGTCAGACCCGCGATATCCTGCGACAGGTCGCCGCTTCCCTGCTTGAAGCCGACCCGGCTCCGGTCCGGGATTGGTGTTCCAGTGTTATGGAACGGGCCGGCATCTTCGTTGACGCCGGACCCTCCCACCCAACTGTCAACCGGCCCGTAATGAGGGAAATCTTCGTTATAGTTACTTTCGAAACTGGGGTTCTGGATGAAACTCGCCGACCAAAGCATTGAAGTTGACAGCAGCAGAATTCCAGAGACAACCAGCATGACGGGAGCAGGCTCTGTCCGGTTCATAAGACCTTCGGCTAAATTTTTTTTGGGGTACGATGTAACATTATGCGAAACCTCCTGCCCTGCGCAATCACAAAGTAGATCGCTCTTGACCAGGTGGCGAAACTCGGCACCACCACCAAGCTGATGTGACGCACTTGTTCCCCTCACCCGGCCTGGAGGCCACCCTCTCCCCATCGGATGGGGAGAGGGACAGGGTGAGGGGTCTCCGGAAATCTTGCAGACCGGACTCGATAGGGTGGTAGTGCCAAGTTGCGATCCCGTTGACCCGCGGAGATTTGTCCGCGATGAAAATCAAGTTGTGAATCTTCGCGAAAGAGGGTTGCTTAATACATCTATGAACCGAGTCGAGGATTCGTATTTATTTTGCCGCCGGGATTTCCTGGGCGCGTTGGGAGCAATCGGCCTGCTCGCCCTGACCAGGTCCGACGCCTGGACTGGCTCAATGGAAACGAGTGAATTTCTTTCGTCGTTTATCTCCTTCGACCTGGAAATTCAGAAATTCATGCAGGCGCGCAACATTCCCGGCGCCGCGCTGGCGGTCGTGAAAGATCAGCGACTGGTCTGCGCGCGCGGTTACGGCTGGGCGGATCGCGAAAGCAAAATTCCGGTGAAACCCACGTCGTTGTTTCGCATCGCCAGCATTACCAAACCGTTCACCGCAGTCGCGGCGCTGAAGTTGATTGAGGAAAGAAAGCTGAGCCTGGAGGCGCGAGCGTTTGATGTGCTGGCGTCCGGTCCGGACACCCTGCACCCGAACGGCGAGAAACTTGATGAACGTTGGAAGCTGATCACCATTCGTCAACTGCTTCAACACACCGGCGGCTGGGACCGCGACAAGAGTTTCGATCCGATGTTTCGCTCGCGACAGATCGCAAAAGAGCTTGGCATCGCGAGCCCGCCCGCTCCGCGCGACATCATCCGCTACATGCTCGGCCAGCCGCTGGATTTCGATCCCGGCGCGCGCTACGCCTACTCGAACTTCGGCTACTGTGTTTTGGGGCGCGTCATCGAGAAGATCGCGGGCATGAGCTACGAGAGATTCGTTCAAAACAACGTGCTCGCGCCGATTGGAATCAAGCGGATGCGCATCGGCGCTTCGCCCGAACACAAACGGGCGGCGGGCGAAGTCCGGTACTACATGCCGCATGATGAAATGGCGGAAAGTGTTTTTGATAGTTCGCCTTCAATCCCACGAGCTCGCAGTGAGACACGGAACTCGACTGCCGGCAACCCGCGCCCAACCCCTCCGGTGGAGGGGAGCGTCGCTTCGGAATCGCACAGCCAGTTCCCTTCCCGGGAGGGGTCAGGGGCGGGTTCAGCAAGAGGAACCAGGAAGACAGAGAAACAAGTTCCCTGGCCTTACGGCGGCTTTTGTCTGGAGTCAATGGACGCGCATGGCGGCTGGATTGCGTCGGCGGTTGATCTGGCCCGTTTTGCCGCTGCGCTCCACGATCCCGAGCGCTGCCCGTTGCTGAAACCGGAAACGTTTCGAACCATGCACGCTCCGCCGCAGCCGCCGGTTTCGCGGAACCAGGACAGCTCGCTGAAAGATCATTACTACGGTTGCGGGTGGCTGGTTCGTCCGGTGGGCAAAGAAGGCAGGGCCAATTACTGGCACACCGGCAGTTTGCCGGGAACTTACACGTTGCTGGTGCGGCGCTGGGACGGCGTCAGTTGGGCCGTGCTGTTCAACCAGCGTTCGGACGACGACAAACTGCCTGACAGCGAAATTGATCCGGCGCTTCATCGCGCGGCGAACGCGGTGACGGAGTGGCCGAAGCTTGATTTGTTCCCGCAGTATCGATAGGCCAAGCGACTTGTCTCCTTTAGGCTTGTCAAGCCGAGCTTGTCTCGCAAGGCTCTTGATTCGGTAAGCCTATGCCAGACGACAATATCGAGCCGGTCTATCGAGTGTGGGGTGCGGATAACATCGCTTATGGGCCGGTCGGACTGCCGAGTCTGGTGTCCTGGATCAAGGAGGAAAGGGTCACTGCCGATGCGTGGGTATTTCTCGAGGCACAGCGCTCGTGGCAAAAGGCGGCAAAAATTCCCGAATTGAAGATGTTCTTTCAATCGCAAAGCGCAGGCGCTGCGGTTGGCGGACCGGAACCCCGACCCGGGTCGGCCGCGAGCCACGGCATCAAACCGGGCTCCCTGCGGCGGATGAAGGTCTTCGCCGACATGGACGACAAGCACCTGGAGTCTTTTCTGCAGTACATGGAGATTCTCAAATTCAAACAGTTCGGCGAAGTCGTTCGGAAAGGGGAACACGGAGACGCAATGTTCCTGGTCCTGGAAGGAGAACTGCGCGCGCGTGTCATCATCGAGGGGAAAGAATCCATCCTGTCTACGATCCAGGTCGGCGAGTTTTTCGGAGAGATTTCGTTGCTCGACCACGGGCCCCGCTCCGTCGATGTTGTCGCGAACGAGGACAGCGTCTTGCTCAAAATCTCGACCGCCGCCTTTGAGAAATTGATCGCCGAGGCGCCCGCGCTCGCCGCTCCCTTTCTTTACGCCGTAAGCCGGTCGATCGTGTCACGGGTGCGAACCTTGACCAAGCGCTACGAAGACTCAATCCATTTCGCGCGGGTGGCCGGCGCGGTGCGCTGACGGCCGAATTGCAGACCGCGCACGAGGAGCCGTTCACCCAGTGCGCTCGCGCCGCGCCGGCAAACAGTTCGCTCGTCGGACAATGCCGGCCGGGGCGACGATTACGGGTGGCGCGAGGAACGGAGATTGTCGAATCAAGTGCGCCAGTGGCGGCAGCTTCAGGAATTCGTGCCCCATTTGACTTTGATAACAGAAGCAGTGAAACCTGAAAAGAAAGCGAGAACCAACTATGATTCACAAACGTTTTGTAATTCAGGCAGCGCTCCTCAGCGCGCTCCAGGGAATGTCCTTGATCGGCGCAGCCGGTGATGCGCCGCGTTTGCCCATCGTCAAGAATACCGAGTTGCAGCCGCTCGTCGCGCAGGTCCGGCGGGTGATCGAAGCGACTGATTATCTGGGCACACCATTCAGCGCGACGGACAAGCAGGCGCTGGAAACGGCCTTGAATCAAACCGACGCGGACGAAGCCGGCGAGGCCATCCAACGCGTACTCGACAACTATTGCCTGTTCGGCGTGAACATCAATCCGGAATCGCGCGTGAAAGTCGCGCCGGGACCCGCGAAACCGGAACTGGCCGAAAAAGGCTGGCGCCAATTCCTCGTGAAAGTCCACAACGAAGCCGGCGTGACCGCCGAACTGCGCGCGATCAGCCCGAACGCGCTCTCGCTGTATGAAGGCGGCTGGGGCTCGACG
>QHOP01000018.1 GCA_003219345.1 Verrucomicrobiota bacterium | reverse complement strand
TCGGATTGTCGAGCCGGGCGCGGCTGGTGTGGATGCGGCGCGCCACCAGCTCCAGCGCGTGCCGCTGGCCGATCACGCGGCGCTCCAGAATATTGGCCAGGCCAAGGACCTGCTCGATCTCGTTCTTCACCATCCGGCCTACAGGGATGCCGGTCCAGTCCGCCACCACACTGGCGATGGCGTTCGCATCCACGCTGGGGAAAACCAGCGGCGATTCGCCCTGGAACTGTTTCAATCTGTCCTGAAGTTCCTTCAACTCAGCGAGCAGCTTGTCGCGTTCTTCGGGCGTGATGGCGTTTTTCGGGCCGGCCGGCTTCATTTCGTTCGGCGCGGCCTCGATGGTCGAACCGGCGGCGCGGAGTTTGGCGCGCAGCTCGAGAATCTTATTAACGAGTTCTTTCTCCTCGTTCCAATGCTTCTCCAGGCCGGTCAACTCTTCTTTCTCCTTCGCCAGCTTGTCGTTGATCTCAACGACGCGGGCTTGGTGGTCCAGACCTGTGGCGGCTTCACGGCCCAGAATTCCCAACTCCGTCTCCAGCGACTGGATGCGACGGCGGCAATCATCGACTTCGGGCGGCACGGCGTGCTGGCTCACAGCCACGCGGGCTGCCGCCGTGTCGATCAGGCTCACGGCTTTGTCGGGCAACTGGCGCCCCGCGATGTAGCGGTGCGACAGGCGCACAGCGGCGTCAATGGCTTCGTCGAGGACCTGCACTTTATGGTGCTTCTCGAATGGGACCATCACGGCACGCATCATCTGCGTGCACTTGGTTTCACCCGGTTCCTCGACTTTCACGACCTGGAAGCGCCGGGTGAGCGCGGGGTCTTTCTCAATGTGGCGCTTGTATTCGTCCCACGTGGTGGCGGCGATGGTGCGGAGTGTGCCGCGGGCGAGGGCGGGCTTGAGCAGGTTGGCGGCGTCGCTGGCGCCGCTGCCACCGGCCCCCATGAGCGTGTGGGCTTCGTCGATGAAAAGAATGATCGGTTTGGGTGAGGTCTGGATTTCGTCAATCACACCGCGCAGGCGCTGCTCGAATTCGCCTTTCATGCTCGCGCCGGCCTGGAGCAATCCCACGTCCAGCGCGCGAATGGTCACGTCCTTGAGCGCCGGCGGCACGTCACCGGCGAGAATGCGATGCACGAACCCCTCGACCACAGCAGTTTTGCCAACGCCCGCTTCGCCGGTGAGGATCGGGTTGTTCTGGCGGCGGCGCATAAGGATGTCCACGCACTGGCGGATTTCCTCGTCGCGGCCCACGATGGGATCAATTTCGCCTTTGCGCGCCTTTTCGGTCAGGTCGGTGGTGAATCGCTTGAGGGCCTCCTGCTTGCCCATCTCGGCGGGTGGAATGGCGCCGCTGGTTTCACCGGGGGCGGCGTCCGCGCTCAGGCCGGACCCGTCGCTGGCACGCATGGCGTCTTCAGGCGAGCCAGCGACGATTTTCCCCAGTTCGTCCGTAAGCTGCTCGGCCTTGATCCTGGTGAATTCGCGCGAGAGGCCGAGAAAGACGTTGCGGAGGGAATCCGTCTTCAGAAAGGCGATGATAAGGTATCCGGTGCGAACCTGGTAATCGCCGTAGAGCAGCGTGGCATAGAGGTAGGCCTGCTGCAGGGCGGTCTCGATGTGCGGCGAGAAGTCACTGATGGCCGTGGCGCCCCGGGGCAGGCGGTCCAGCGCGCCAACCAGGTCCGCGGCAAGGCGCGAGGTGTCGAGGCCGAAATGTTTGATGATCCGCAACACGTCGGAATCCTGCTGCTGCAAGAGCTGGTGCAGCCAGTGCACCGTTTCGACGTAAGCGTTCCCGCGCATCTTGCAAAAGATGGTGGCGGCTTCGATCGATTTGTAGCCGAGGGGATTCAGCTTGCCAAACAAAGTGGAGCGTTTGATTTCAGCCATAAAATGGTGCGTAGAGAGATTGTGATTGTCTAGGTTGAGGCTCCACCAGTTTGACAAAGTGAGCCGCTGCATGAAACTCCAGAGTGCGATGGACTCAGGACCAAATCTTCCGCATCGCGCTCGAAGGGTTTGGTTTTCAGCCACGTAGTCCAGCCAAGCCGTCCCGCCTTTCCAATCTGGATAACGGGAACCTCGTCCTTCGCCAGAACAAGCTGCACGTCCCAGGAATAGTGCTCGCCGGCATATTGCCGAATCCAATCACACAGCCGGCGGAACGAAGGGCCGAGGGGCAACATGCGTTCGTACTCAGCGAATTTCATCGGCCCCATGCGCAACCGGAAATGAAGCTGGCAGGTCCAAACACGCGACCCAAGGATGACCGTAGCGCTCAAGGTGCCGGTCTCCCGCGAGGCACCGAGCTTGCAGGTGGACCCGGGCGGAAGCTTCAGCCACTGGCCCGCGAAGGTACGGACTTCGGTCCGGATGCCAAAGAAGTCCTGGAGGATCGCCTCCAAACCTTCCGCGTTCCGGTTCTGTTGGACCAGCCGTCCGGCGAAATAAAGCTTGGCTCGGTCAGGCACATTGTCCCGCTCCAGCAAGCTCTCCATGCCGAGACCGACCAGACTCCCCACGAAATGCGACCAGTGCTGGTCGTCAGGCCGGTCGAAATCCACGGTCTTTTGCGCGTCGGCCCAGGCGCGGAAGAAGAAGGAGAGCAGCCGATGGTGAAATACATTGCAGAACGCGACGAAAGTGGCGTCACCGTGATGCAGTGTGCGCTCGCGAGCGTATTCAGTGAGGCAGAGTGGCAACGGCCCGTTGGAACCGAAGAGACCGAAGTGCCGGGAATAGATCACCGGGGGACCGGACGAGTCTTTGTTCCGCACCGCCTCGAGCGTGGAGGGAGCAAACTCCAGCGCGGGATTTTGTGCGAAGCGCACCGGGTCTTGCGCGGGAGACCAGGAATGACCGATGCGCGGCGTCTGCCCATCTGCACCGGCCATCGCATTATCTCCTTTCGCTGCTGAGTGGTAACGACCGTTTCGGTAAATGAGTTCAACGAGACGTACCGGGCGAAGAACTGTTCGAGTACCGCGCCCAGCACAAAAACACCTTGCCCCTCGAACGCGGTCTCGTCGAACAGCAAAGTGATCTCCAGTCCGCGCGCGAAGGTGATTGGCCCCGGCGTCTCCACGCGGCGGACGATGGGCCGATACCGGACGCCGCGAATGCCGTCGATCTGCTTGAGCGTCTGACGTTCGTTGGGATCGACGTACAACTTGAGTATTTCCCGGAGACCCTCGGCGCCTGTCTCACCCCCCGCGTCCACCAGCGACAGATAGTTCAAAGAGAGATGGCTGATTAAACGCCAGGCGAACCGGCCTGAGGCTACCTGCGGTCTTTCCGGATTTTGTCCGGCCAGCACAAGGCTGGGCTGGGGCAAAGTCGGCCTCTGGATGACGCGCATCGCATTCACAGGCGCGCTGATATCCATTGTGAAGTCCGTCTTCCCCAGACCCTTGACCATTTGAATCGGCAGATGCCGGTTGGTGCAGAAGGCCCGGATGGCAAGCTGGCGCAGGTCCGTTCGGCAGGGCGCCATGTCAGCGTCCACAATGGACAAAAAGGCGTCGGTCCCGGCATAAGAAGAGCGCCGGCCCGTAAGTCGTTCGCGATCGCTGAACAACCGGGGGACGCGATGCACGGTGTAAAAAGCATTGGTCTCAAGGTCCGTGTCACGCGCCTGATAGAACGGGAGAAACCGCCGCTCCTGGTCCGGCGTCTCGCCATAACCTGTGACCGAAGCGATTCGATAAATCTCAAAGTCAAGCGGACGGTTGCGATCGGGCACCACGTGGAATTCGGAGAAGCGATTTGAAATCAGAACGCGGTCAAGGGTTTTCTCAAAAAGGTTGATTGCGGGAGTACAGAACAGGTCAAAGCAGGACTTGTCCACACGGCCCTCCAGTCTGGTGTCCGGCTCATCCAAGGCAATCACCAGGTCCACTTCTTCACCCGCAACCTGGGCGAGAGCTTCTTGAAAGCCGGACAGTTCGAAAAACAGAAACCGTTGAGGAAAAGCAAAATACTCGCGCAACAGGCGGTAGCCCTCGAAACCATGCGGCGCCGGAGGCAGCAGCGCCTGTTCGGGCGAAAAACCCACCCGCCGGATGCAGTCCGACCGCAAGGCCGCGCCAACCTGTTTGCGGCTTGCCGGCGATTGAATCACCAGCCGCGATTTGTGACCGAAAATCTGTTCGTAGATCTGGCCGGGCAGCTCGTCCGCGCCGCGGACATGGAAAACCAACGGAGCAGCGCGGATTTCCTTGAACGGGTTCGGGATCGCCTTGCGCAAGCGGATGCGAAAGGCTGCTCGGGCGCCCAGCTCGCGAGGCAGGTTCAGTTCCGCCAGGTCGCGGATGAAATAACGCGCCTCGGTCACGGCCAGCGGCAGCAGCCGAACATCCTGCGCCGTGCTGAAGGTGCAGGCAGTGCGATCGCCTTTGCCCAACTGGCTTCGCAGCAGGGTCCCGCGTTTGAGCACGAAACCAGCGGCCAATGCTGCCTCCTTCTCCTCAGGCTCGAACTTCACGATGGCCATCGAGGGCACCGGACAGAGGTAGTCGGGATAAACTGTCTCCAGCAATCCCTGAGTGAAACGAGGAAACTCGGCGTCCAGCTTCAGATGCACTCGAGCGGCCAGGAAGGCGAACCCTTCCAGCAACCGTTCGACATAAGGATCAGGACAGATTTCTTTTGCGTCGAGGTCTAGCGACAAACGGCCGGCGATCTTTGGGAAATCACGGCCAAACTCCGCCGCGGTTTCGCGCAGATGCCGCAACTCGGTATTGTAGAGTTCGAGCAGCCGTTCATCCATGAGACGAATCTCCCAGGAGGCACTGTCCGGTTTCGAGGTCCACGGTGGTCTTGAGGTGCAAATGTTCGGGCAGTGGATTGGCCCATAACTCGCCCTCGACGTCGAACGTCAACAGATTGCGTTCGAGATCGGCGCGGACCGCCAGGGTCCGCGGAGTAAGGCGCGGCTCGAAGGCCTGGATGGCTTCGCCCAGTTCTTCCTGCAGCCGCTCCAGGTCCGGTGCCGTCAACCCGCAAAGTTGCCGCGTGCCATAGTTGATTACAGAGCGGAAGGCCTCAGGGTAATCCTTCAATTGAAACGACTCCATGCCCTCAATATTGAGGTAGGCCTGAGTATTGAGAAGCCATTCCAGATCGCGCAGAACTCCGCGCCGGTACTTTTGGTGTGTCACGACACGTTGTGAACGGCTTTCCTCCTGCTTGCCCGGTTCATCATCGGTCAAGCGGTCCAGCAGGCAAGGCTGCAGTTTTTCAATGGGAATCGGTTCAGGCATGTGCACACATCGGTCATTCTGTTCCTCACGCAGTCTGCGTCAGCCCGATACTTCGGCACCCGAGCAAGGGATGCTCACCCGCATCGGTGGCCAGGACACGCTGACCCAGACCGAGGTAGGTTTCTCCCGCTTCCTGCTGCCATTCCGTCTTGCGCGCGAGCCGCGACGGGCCGTCGGCCGATGCCTCTGTGCCGGGATAGCGAGTGGGAATGTGTCCACAAACCGCGCCGCCGTTGGTCCAGGTGAACTGGGCAGGCAGCCAAACCAGGTCCCGCATATCGCTCGGTTTTTCAGTCTCGATTTTCCGAATGCGGCAGAAAGGAACCCAGTAGTACTTGCCTTCGATGATCGCCTCCAGCACCGGACCGAGGCGCGAATCTGCGTCAGCAATCCACTCGAAGGGTTCGCCGTCCAGCTCGCCAGGGGAGGCCGGGGCAGCTTCAAACGCTTTGTCTCGCGACTCGGCGGCCGCGGCAAACTCGCCGCTGGCCACCAGTTCATTGGCCCGCATCAGCAAGCCCAGCCACTCCATCGGTTCCCCGAAAATGATCGGCGTGCGTTTGCCCGCGAACACTTCGCGCCGGAGCAATTCGCAGGCGATGACCGGTCGGAAGATCTGCGCCAGGAGCATCGTGTCCGCGTTAAGACCGGCGATGACCTGGAGTTGGGTCAGCGCCTTATCGAGCCGACCCAGGACGCAGTTGAGTTGAAACAGGAAAATGCGCAGGCGCGTGTCTTGCGGTTTGCTGCGGATCTCCGTCTGCAAGGCGGACAACCCCTCTTCCAGTCTCCCGGCTTGAACGAGTTCGGCGGAATTCATGAACGAAAAAACAAGTGCCTGGCTGGAGGGCCGGCCAGGCACAGGCGCAAACTAGAGTTGGTACCTCAAGACAAATCAGGCCCCTTTATTTTCCTTGAGGCTGTAATTATGCACCACGGGCGAATCGAGCGAGCCGTCGGGTTTTTGCGGGGCATAGGAAACTTCAATCTTGGCAAAGTTGACCGCGATCTGATCGACCGGCACAACGTCTCCGGCGGAGCCGCCGGTCTGATAGTTAGAAACCAGCAAGTCGCTGAATTTGATCTTCAAATACTCCTGTTGCTCTTTGCCTGCCTTGCGGCACGTCAGCAACGCCTCTTTGATGTGCTGGCCCGTGGCGCAGGCCAGGAACAGCTTGGGGCTGGCCTTGTTCACGTGCATCGTGAAATTAAAGTCCTGGACGGAAACCTTGCCCGCTCCGCCACCGCCGCCGTACGCGTGCGAACCGCTATTGGCTTCTCCCCAGCTCCAGCTCTCGATATCAATCTCGTTTTTGTGTTTTGAATCAGTGCTTTCGCCCGGGATACTGTCGATCTTCAAGAAGTAATCTACTGCGGCCATAACCTTATTCCTTATTCTACCGGGCCCTGTGCCTGGAACCCGGTCTGTTGGTTGATGATCCGACTCGCGAGCGGCACACGGCCTGCGAGCCAACCGACGTACGACTTCCCGTCTTTAACCGCCGGCTTTGGCGGACGGCAGTTTCGACACCAGCCGCAAGGACACGGTCAATCCCTCCAACTGGTAATGCGGGCGCAGCCAGAACTTCGAGGTGTAGTAACCGGGATTACCCTTGACTTCCAGCACCTCGACTTGCGCCGCAGCTAACGGAAACCGCGCCTTGACGTCCTCGGCGGACTTGGAATCGCAACAATACTGGCTGATCCACTTGTTCAACCACGTTTCCATGTCTTCCCTTTCCTTGAACGAGCCGATCTTGTCGCGGACCAGACATTTGAGATAATGAGCGAAACGGCACGTGGCGAAAAGATAGGGGAGCCGCGCCGCCAGGTTGGCGTTGGCCGTTGCGTCCGGATCGTCGTAAACCGCCGGTTTCTGCAGCGACTGCGCTCCCATGAACACCGCGTAGTCGGTATTCTTGTAATGCGACAGCGGCATGAAACCGTTCTTGGCCAGTTCCGCTTCGCGCCGGTCAGTGATGGCTATTTCCGTCGGACACTTCATATCGACACCGCCATCGTCAGTGGGGAAGGTGTGGACGGGGAGGCCTTCGACCATGCCGCCGGATTCGGCGCCCCGGATGCGGGCACACCAACCGTAAAGCTTGAAGGCGCGCGTGATGTTCACGCCCATTGCGAAGGCGGCATTGGACCAGACGTACTTGTTATGGTCCGCCCCTTCGGTATCCTCCTCAAACGCGAATTCCTCCAACGGCACCGTTTTCGCCCCGTACGGGAGACGGGACAGGAACCGGGGCATAGCCAGACCGATATAGCGCGAGTCCTCCGAGTCACGAAGTGACCGCCAGGAGGCGTATTCAGCGGTCTGGACAATCTTGGTCAGGTCGCGCGGGTTGCTCAGTTCCTGCCAGGAGTCCATGCCCAGAACGGTGGGCGCGGCACCGGCGATGAATGGGGCGTGCATCGCGGCGGCAACCTGCCCGATGTTGCCCAGCATTTTCACGTCTTCGGGCGAATGGTCGAAGAAGTAGTCGCCGATCAACGCTCCATAAGGCTGCCCGCCGGGCGAGCCAAACTCGTCCTCGTAAAGTTTCTTGAACAACGGGCTCTGGTCCCAGGCCGTCCCCTCGAATTTCTTGAGGGTCTTCTTCAAATCGTTCTTCGAGATGTTCAGCACGCGTATCTTCAGCATCTCGTCGGTCTCCGTATTGTTGACCAGGTGGTGCAGGCCCCGCCAGGTGCCTTCCAGGGCTTTGAAATCCTCATGGTGCATGATGCGATTGATCTGCTCCGACAACTTGCGATCAATCTCCGCAATCATGGCCGAAACCGTCCGGGTGACGTCGGCGGAAATCAATTGCGTGGAAGCCAGCGCTTGCTGAGCGAGGGTGCGAATGGCGTTTTGCACCGCCGTCTGTTTTTGCGTGTCGCGGGCTTTGAATTCCTTGTTCAGCAGCGCCTCAAACTCGCCAACATCCGCGGGAGCTGGTCCGGCGGCGCCTTGTGCTACGGTCTCTGGCGGCAACATAACGGTGTCTTTCTCCTGAAAACTACTTGGCCTGTTGAGCCTCGGGGTTAGGTGCGGAGGTGAGTGACTTCATCAAATCTGGATTGTTCAAAAGCCGGCCGACCAACTCCTCCGCCTTGTCCTTGCCGTCCATATACGTCAGCAGGTTGGCCAATTCCGTTCGGGCCTGGAGCAGTTTATTCAGCGCGTCCACCTTGCGGGCCACGGCGGCCGGCGAAAAGTCGTCCATGCTTTCAAATGTCATTTCAACACTGAGATTGCCTTCGCCCGTCAGCGTGTTGGGCACCTGGAAAGCCACGCGCGGCTTGCACGCTTTAAGCCGGTCATCGAAATTATCGACATCGATTTCCAGGAACTTACGGTCTCCCACCGCAGGAAGCGGCTCGGCTGGTTTGCCGGCCAGGTCA
>QHOP01000017.1 GCA_003219345.1 Verrucomicrobiota bacterium | reverse complement strand
CGCTTGGAACCACGGCAGCAGTGACGCTTCATAAATCGCCAGTGATTCAACGCTGTGGTAATGGCGGCTCGGTCGCTGCCGCGTTGTGCCGCTGGAATGGAAGACCGTCACGCGTTCTTCCACCGGCAAACTGGTCAGCTCAAACTCCTTGAAAGCCGCGGTCGGCATCGGTGGAATTTCGGTCCAGCAGTTGACTTTGTCCGTCGTCGCCTGGCGGCTCAGACAAACCCGCCGATACGGCTCGACATGCGCGAACTGCAAAGCGAACAGCGCCAGCGCCAGTTCGTTGAACGCGGCCTCGCCCCTATGTGAGGTGTTGATGAACTCGCGCAAGCGCGAGCTGTATTCGCCAAATGAACGGGTGATGCTCATGCGGTTTTGCTGTGCGTTTGCCACGCAGCGGCTGGTTTTCCGCCACAGCCGACGGAAATGTCGAGGGCCAGGCGTCGAGTGTCGAGTGGAAAAACACCACCACCATGCCGTTGGTCAATTCCCTCTCCCCACGACGGAGGAGTGGGGAGAGGGTAAGGGAGAGGGGATCCAGTTAGCTGAGTCGCGCCAATTCGATGCCCCTCTCCCCAGCCCTCCGCTCGTGCCTCGCAGAGGGAGTGGGGGGCTTCCGCGATGGTGGTATCCAGATGCGTCCAAAAAACACTGAAATCACGTTCCAATGACGTTGCGTCTTTACGCGCACGCCGGATGCTGGCATAACTCGCGCACTCTTGCTTATGAAATTTTTGCGGATATTGCCGCCCGTCACCGGACTCCTGGCGCTCGCCGCGTGCGTCAGCAACTCTCCAGAGCGCACGCGCCCAAGACCCGCTGATTTGCCCGGCCAACGCGCCGATGGCTCCGTCCTGCTGCCGAATCAATGGTCCCTGAGGCCAGTGGGCCGACAGGTCGCGCTCGGCGACTTTCCCGTCAACATCGCGGTGCATCCCGGCGGTCGTTTCGTCGCAGTCCTGCACACCGGTCACGGACGGCACCAGATCGCGGTGGTCGATGTTCCTGCGGGCAAAGTGGCGGCTGAATTTCCTGTCGATGAGGCATTTTACGGGATCGAATTCTCGCGCGATGGCACGGGGCTGTTTTGCAGCGGCGCCGGTGATGAAGTGATCCACGCGTTTGCGTTCAAGGACGGCTACCTGTTCGATCCGAAGGTCTTCAAACTGCGCGACGAGAAGGAGCGCGGCATCCCGGCGGGACTGGCGTTGAGCAGCGACGCCAGACGCCTCTTCGTCGCGAATGTCTGGGGCCAGCGTATTTCGCGAGTGGATCTGGACGATGCCGCCCAGGTGACCGACATAACATTGGGCGCGTCAAATGGATTGGTGAGACCGACAACACCGACGACCACCACAGACGAAGACACCGCCGCCGCGAGCAAGCGTGCGCAAGCGGCGCTGGAAAAAATATCGGATGAATCGCCCTTCCCATACGCTTGCCGGCTCGACGAAAAGCGACACCGCCTCTACGTCAGTCTTTGGGCGCAGGCGGCCGTGGCGGTCGTTGACTTGAAGGCGAACCAGGTCATCGCCCGCTGGCCGACCCAGGAACATCCCTGCGAAATGCTTCTCGCTGCGTCAGGCAGGATTCTGTACGTCGCCAACGCCGCGCGAAACAGTGTGACTATCTTTGATGCGGAAAACGGCCGGGTCCTGGAAACGCTGACCGCTTCGTTGTATCCGGGTTTGCCGCCCGGCTCGACCCCGAACAGCCTGGCGCTTTCATCGGACGAGAAGACATTGTTCGTGGCCAATGCCGACAACAATAACGTGGCCGTCTTTGATGTGGGCGCACCCGGCAAAAGTCGTTCCCTCGGTTTCATTCCGGTTGGCTGGTATCCCACTTCCGTTCGCGTAACACCCGATGGCGGGCGTCTGGTCGTCGCCAATGGAAAGGGTCTTATCTCCAAAGCGAATCACAACGGTCCGCAGCCGGGCCGGGAACCACCCGCCAGCGTCCGCGAATACATCGGCGGCCTGTTTCATGGCACGCTGGAGATCATCGACCTGCCTCAAGGCGACAAGTTCAAGGACCAACTGACGGCCTGGACCGCGGAGGCGTATCGTTGCAGCCCGGTACAACCGGACCTTCGCGTCGCTGCAAAGCGCGCGCCGGACAATCCGGTCCCCGTTAAAGTGGGTGACTCCGGCCCGATCAAGTATTGCATTTACGTCATCAAGGAGAATCGCACCTACGACCAGGTCTTTGGCGACCTGCCCGAGGGCAACGGCGACCCTGGCCTTTGCCTGTTCGACGAGCGCATCACTCCCAATCACCATAAGCTGGCGCGCGACTTTGTGTTGCTCGACAACTTTTACGTCGAGAGTGAAGTCAGCGCCGATGGCCACGAGTGGACCATGGGCGCCTATGCCACCGATTTCGTCGAGAAGTCCTGGCCGATGAGTTACGGCCACAACAAGCACGGCAAATATCCCTATCCCAGCGAAGGCAATTTCCTCGTGGCGCGTCCGGCAGAGGGGTATCTATGGGACCGGGCGCGCGCGGCCGGTGTGAGCTATCGGAGTTACGGCGAATTCATCAACAATGGCGCTACCCCGAATGATCCGGGCAAATCGCGCGTCAGCGCGCTCCAAGGTCATTTCGACGAATGTTATCGCGGGTTCGACCTTGATTTTTCCGACCAGAAACGCGCGGACCGCTTCATCGCTGAGCTGAAGCGATTTGAAACCGAAGGGGAGATGCCGCGGCTGCAAATCGTCCGCCTTCCGAACGACCACACCTACGGCGCCATGCCCGACAAACACACGCCCACAGCGCTCGTCGCCGACAACGACCTCGCGCTCGGTCGATTCGTTGAGGCCGTAAGCCAATCGAAATTCTGGCCGCAGACTGCCATCTTCGTTGTTGAGGACGATGCGCAAAACGGGCCCGACCATGTGGACGCGCACCGCACGGTCGCGTTGGTCATCAGCCCTTACACGAAGCGCGGTGCCGTGGACTCAACGATGTATTCCACGAGCAGCATGCTGCGGACGATGGAACTCATCCTCGGCCTGAAGCCGATGTCCCAATACGACGCCGCTGCCACGCCGATGTTCAACTCGTTCCAGGCGAAAGCGGACTTGCGTCCCTACCAGGCGCTGCCGGCGAACGTGGATTTGGATGAACGGAACGCGAAGGTCGCCTGGGGCGGCGACCTGTCGAGGAAAATGAACTTCGCCAAAGAAGACGCCGCGGACGATCTACTGCTCAACGAAGTCGTCTGGCGTTCCGTCCGCGGCGCGAACAGTCCGATGCCCGCGCCCGTCCGCGCCGCGTTTGTTTTCGCGCACGAGAAGGATGATGATTAAGCAAGCTTCAGCGTCCCGCCGGCAGTCGATAACACGCCGCTTCCTGATCGTTGCGCACCAGAAGAAGGTCCCCCGCTAACGCAGGCGGGTTCCACGTCTTGCCGTCCAGCGCCTGGAATTTGGTCAGCTCGCGCCGCCCGGTCGGTATCGGATCAACCAGGACCACCTCGCCATTCTCCGCGGTCACGAGCAACACGTCTCTGACAAGAATGAACTGGCCGTGGCCGTAACGACCGTCCTTCCATTTCAACTCGCCCGTGGCGAGCTCAAGGCAGGCGAGGACGCCGTCGTCCAGGCCATATAGGTAACCATCGCGCGTCACTGGATTGTTGAACTTGGCCTTGAGCCGGTTCGTTTTCCAAAGCCGGTTCACGGCGAACTTGCCCGTTTGGTCCCGCTGGAGCTGGAGCAACTCGGCGCCCATACCGTAGCCGCTGCTGACGAGGACGCGGTCGCCTTCAAGCACAACCGGCATCGCAACGTGCGGGTTTTTGGATTCCCACGGGTGCTCCCACAACACCTTGCCAGTGGCCGCGTCGTGGCCGAAGATCGCGCGCTGATTGAAAATCAAAACCTGCGACACGCCGCCAATCGTCGCGGCGCAAGGCGAACTGTAACTGGCGTGGTCATCGCCGCCCCCCAGACGAATTCGCCGGTGCTCAAGCGATACGCGACGAGCGAGCGACCG
Organism: Verrucomicrobiota bacterium; assembly: GCA_003219345.1. Taxonomy (GTDB): domain Bacteria; phylum Verrucomicrobiota; class Verrucomicrobiia; order Limisphaerales; family AV2; genus AV2. The sequence continues at coordinate 7,802 of QHOP01000017.1, read as the reverse complement.
TTCTTTCCACCCGGATTCACGATCACCAGGTCGCCCAACACCAGAGGCGATCCAGCCACGCCCCATTCGGGCACGCGACTCAGATTTTCGGTAATGATGTTCTTGCCCCAGATCACGTTGCCGGTCGCGAGATCAAGGCAATTCAACATGCCGGTGCTACCCAACGTCACAACTTTGTCGCCGGCGATGCACGGCGTCGTCCGTGGCCCTTCGCCGGCGAGCATCGTGTAATAACGGGCCTTGTCGGCATGCGACCAGAGCTCTTTGCCGGTGAGCAGTTCGTAACAGACGACTGATTCTTCTTCGCCACGCTGCTCCAGCGTAACGACGCGATCGCCCACGACGGCGAAGCCGGACCATCCCGCGCCAATCCGCTGGCGCCAGAGTTTCCCGGGCGGCTGCGCGGTCCAGTCTCGCTCCAGCGTCGGACCCTCCGGCAGCGTTGCGTTGCGATGCGGCCCCAGGAACTGAGGAAAGCTGTTCGTGAGCATTGCCGCCGCGCCGGGAACAGATGCAGAGGATGTTTTTGGACTGCTTCCGGATGGCGATGATGCGGCCAACGGCGGCGAGCGCGTCCAGCGGAACCTAAGGATAGGCACCAGGTCGCCACTGACGCCGTGAATCTCGAACATCGCCGCCATCAGTCCGATGAACCCCACCACACTGCCGAACAGGATCCACCGGATTTTCCGGCGCAGTCGCGACCAAAAGAGCGCCCAAAGCAGCAGCAATATTGTGGCAACGACCCAAGTCTCCATCGTGTAGAGATTTCGCCACTGCTGGGAATCCTCGCGGATGACGCGAAAGTAGAAGATCGTCAGGACCGCGAGCACGAAGATCACCAGCGGCGGCCACCAGCGCACCGGTGGTCGCGAAAGTGCGACAGTGTCAGAGGACGGCGGTGACGAATCAGTTCGTTCTGCCATGATTTATGGGTCCAACGCGGTAGGGCGCGGTGTCCTCACTGCGCCAGGGCGGGCTGGAGACAGCCCGTTTGTGTCAATACTCAGGACCGACCCCTTCACGACCCTTCACAGGACCGACCCCTTCACCCTTCACGGTATCGCTGGCCCCACGGGCCATCTTCTGTATTCAACAGCCCACCAGCGTAATAAGTAAACTTCGCCTGCCCCGTGAGATAAAGCGTTTTCTGCGTCCATGAGCCGCCTCGCGGAAGTCCAGCCGGCTCGCACCGGGCATTGCGTCGCTTGCCATCTTACGGGGTAAATGTCCGGCCGCGTCTAACATGTCAGTCAGCCTCGGGCATACATCGTGGAAACAGCGCTCGGAAATTCAACAAAGGCCGGGACTGACCCCTTCACTGACCCCTTCCTTAATGTGATCAGTTCCCGGGTCCGTTCCTGGTGCATGGTTTTCGTTGAAACAGGAACGCACTATTTCGCACAAAAAAACTATTGACAGCGCGAAGGTGTTTATGAAGGAATAGCGGTCGAACCCCGTATTTGTGATTGAGCTGTAGGTCAGACGACGCCTTGGCCTCGACTGACCTTTGACGCGCTTATGAAGAATCGTGTGTCTCTCCTCTTCGTTTTCATTGCACCATCAATTCTCCTGGCTCGAGGCAGCGCCCGCGCCGCCGCATTTCAACACAGAAACCAACAAACATTATGAACTACCGAATCTTGAAGAAAAACCTCGCGTCTCTAACAGCCATATTCGTGCTAACAACTGCTCTGTCAAGCGTCAGGGCGCGTGCCGCTGACCCCGTCATTACTGATCCTGCTTCGACATCAATCGGGATCATCAAAGGGGGCGACGCTGGAGAAGGTCTGGATTTGGACGGCAATTTCGTCTATGCCCTTTCAATCGGTGCGGAACCAGATTTCTCGGCCAAGGTCCGCGACGCAACTTTTCTAGGGCTGATAGATGCCGAGGTTCCCGGCGCGACTATCGTCGCCGGCAACAGAATTCTGAACTGGTACGTTATCGATTACGGTGATTCGCCGAACGACAACAACCTGGAGTTGGCCACCAGCAGCATTCGTTGGAGCGCTGCTGCTGCGGATCCTCCGGAGGTGACTTTGACGCTGGAAAACCTTGAAGTGGGCGCGCAGTACAAGGTGCAACTCATGTTTGGTGAGCAGTGCTGTAACCGAGGGTTCGACGTGTTGTTTAATGACATCCTGGCCGTGAAGGACTTCAACCCAGGCAACGTGCAGGGAGGTATCGCCAATGGGACGCAGGAGGCCCTGATCACTCATTCATATATCCCCACGAAGTCTACCTTGGTAATCAGGCTCGATGGGAGGGACTCGAGTTCGGATTACAGCGATCACAATGCCATCCTCAATGCCGTCACCGTGGAGAAGGTCGTGCCGGCTGCGGACTCGGACGGGGACGGCATGCCCGACGCGTGGGAAACCAAGTACGGCTTAAATCCGAACGACCCGAGTGATGCCGCCAAAGACTGCAACAACAACGGTGTTAGCAACCTGGATGAGTACAAGGCCGGTCTTGACCCGTGCGACACAATCAAGCCGACGCTTTTTTCGGCTACAACGACCGGCACATTTGACACGGTGAAACTGACTTTCTCCAAGGATCTGGATCCCACGACCGCCACCAATGCGGCAAACTATACGATCAGCCCAGCCCTGGCGGTCACCGCTGCGACCTACATGAGCAAGGTGGTTACCCTCACCACTGCCAAGCAAACGCCCGGCGCAACTGCGTACACGGTGACGGTGACGGGAGTCCAGGACCTTTCGAGGAATAAGGTTGCCGCGGGCACCACGGCGACCTTCTATTCGTATCTGTTGACCAAAACTGGCGTTCTCAAGTTCTCCTACTGGGGCAACATCCCCGGAACCGCAGTGGACGGTTTGACGAGCGATCCGCGTTACCCCGCGTCGCCGGACCTGGTTGCGGCGGTGTTTTCGTTTAACAGCCGCGATGCCTTCCCGAATGACTCGCACGAGCTTTACGGGGCGACCATCGAAGGTTTTCTGACCCCTAAGGAATCTGGAAGCTACAACTTCTTCCTGCGGAGCGATGATGCCTCTCAGTTGTTTATTAGCACCGATGACAAGGAAGCGAACGTCGTTCTGGTGGCCGAAGAGACAGGATGCTGCCAGGCATTCTTAGAGCCGGATCCGAGCGTCGCCGCTTGGCACGACAACGGTGCTGGAATCGGGCAGACCACCTTGACTCCCATCGCGCTGAAGGCCGGCACGAATTACTTCGTCCGCCTCATCTACAAAGAAGGCGGTGGCGGAGACTATGGCCAGGCCGCCTGGCGGAAGACGACGGACACGACTCCAGCGGCCTTGCTGCAGCCAATTCCGGGCAGGTTCCTCTCTGCCGCAGTGGACGTGCCGGTTCCGGCGGAAGGCGTATTCCTGACCCAGACTCCGGCACCCAAGGCCAAGAACGTCTCGCCGGCCACGAGCGTAACGATCGCTCATATCGACGGCAAGACGGCATGGACGGCCGCCAACGTCACCCTGAAGTTCGACGGCGCCGCCGTGACACCCACGTTCACGAAGGACGGGACTGTGGCGACGATCGTCTTCACGCCGGGCACCCTTCTCGCCAGCAAATCGACCCACGCGGTAACCCTCGGCTACGTGGATGTCGGTGGCCAACCGGCGACTCTCGAATGGTCGTTCGAGACGTTCGCGTATACCGGGCCCACCAAAGACAAGGTCGCCGCTTACCCGGGTCTCATCGAGGGTTTCGCGGTGTACACCGCCGACCTCGGCGGGCATACGGGCAGGGCGGGCGACTACGCGATGGATATGACGAGGAAAGGGGGTCCGGTGGAAGTGCTGGATACCAGTTGGGCGAAGGCGGCATTCGCAAAGGATGAGTTGACCGTGTCCTTCTGGATGAAGAAGTATGACATTTCCGCCAGTACGGTGTTCCGGTTCAGCTCGGCTTCATCGGGCCGTGCTTACCATGCCCATGTTCCGTGGAGTGATAACAACATCTACTTCGACACGGACGGTTGTTGCACGGCGGATACCCAGCGCATTTTTGCTAATATAGATACGTTCGCTGGTTACACCGGGGACATCGGGTTCTGGACGAATCTCTGGCATAACTTCGCCTTCACCAAGAAGGCCGGCAACAAGCAGATTTGGATCGACGGCCAGTTGTTCCTGTCGGGTGACGGTGCGAATCCCGTGCCTTCCGACCTTGGGAGCCTCTACATCGGATCCGATGGTCCTGGCGGTAGCCCGGCGACTCACGCGTTGCTGGATGACTTCGCTGTCTTCTCGACCCAATTGGCTGAAGCTGACCTCATGTCGCTGGCAGCCGGGACCCTGCCCTCCGCGCTGCCGCCCAGCAAAGGCCTGATCGCGTATTGGGACTTCAACGATGCCAGCGCGCCGAGTCGTCCGATCGTTACCGCCACCAGATCTGGCAATTTGATCAGCATCCAATGGTCACCGACTGGCGGCACGCTGGAGTCCACACCAGCCATCGGTACCACAGCCAGTTGGACCGCCGTTGGAACGGCCAACCCGGCGACGATCACCATCGGAACTGGCACCGGTTTCTATCGAGTCAAGAAATAACTGATCGGCCCAATTGACCTCACGAAGACCGGACAATGACTTGTCCGGTCTTTTTTTGTCTGGGTTCCAAAGAGGATCCAAACAATCGCGCAGATCTCTGGATCCGCTGGCCAGGCGGGAGCACCACCACAACCGAGTTGCCGGCTACGGTCAAAGAGGTCGCAATTGACTCGTCTGGAAAATCCATCTCGTGTCGCTGACGAAGTTTTAGCAGCCCCTTGAAAACCCGCCCGGTGAGGGCACCGGGCCTACAATGCATGCCGATTTCCGAGGAAATCTTGTAGGCCGCGTGCTCTCACGCGGCAAACAAGACGTTTTAAACGCTTTGTTGATCTCTTCGCCGACGCGGACTTCACGCGACGGTTTCACGCTGTTGCCGCCGATCTTCACATGCCCCGCACTGCAGGCTTCGGTCGCCAGCGATCGGCTCCTGTAAAGCCGCACCGCCCAAAGCCACTTGTCGATGCGGACGCTTTCGAGCGCGCGCATGAGCCAGAGGTTAAACCGGTCCTGCAAAGATGCAATTTTACTTCTTGATCAGCGTCTGGCTCTGCTCGCGCATGAACTGGGCGACATAATATGGGCCGAGCGCGCTCTTGCCGCTGGAGCCGGAGCCTTTCCAGCCGCCAAACGATTGCACGCCCGGCCAGGCGCCGGTGGTCGCGCCGCCGCGGCGATTGCAGTAGGCCACCCCAGACTCGATTTCGTCGAAAAATTTCTGCTGCTCCTTTTCGTCGTTGGTAAAGATGCCGGCCGTCAAGCCATACTCGCTGTCGTTGGCCAGTTTGATCGCTTCGTCGAGCGATTTGACTTTGGCCACGGCCAACACGGGCGCGAAAAATTCCTCCCGGAACAAACGCGAGTCTTTGGGCGCGCCGTCCACGATCGCCGGTTCGACAAAGTGGCCGCGGGCAAAGTCGCCGTCGGACAGAGCGCGCCCGCCAAGGACGATTCGCCCTTCCTTTCTGCCGAGACGCACGGCGCCGGCGTATTTTTTCATCGCGACGTCGTTGATGAGCGGGCCGAGGAAAGTGTCGCGCGCCGTCGGGTCGCCGATTTTCAGCAGCCTGGTTTTTGCGACGAGCAGGTCCATGAACGGCTTGTGAACGTCCTGGTGCAGGTAAAGTCGGGAGCAGGCGGAACATTTCTGGCCGCCCATGCCGAACGCCGAGCGCATGACTCCCTCGGCGGCGTCATCGAGGTTGGCCGATGGCATGACGATGGCCGGGTTTTTGCCGCCCATTTCCGTGATGCACGGCTTCGGCGCCGTCCGGGCAAACTGATGATAAATCTTCAGGCCAACTGGCTTTGAGCCGGTGAAAATAAAGCCGTCCACGCCCGGGTTGACGATCAGTTCATGGCCAACCGCGCTGCCGGGGCCAGTGATGAAGTTAAACACTCCCGGCGGCAACTCAGCGTCGCGCAGCACTTCGTAGAGGCAAATGCCGGAGAACGGAGTGTCGCTGGCCGGTTTGAAAACGACGGTGTTGCCCGCGACCAGCGCGCCGGCGGCCATGCCAGTGGCCAGTGCGAGTGGAAAGTTGAATGGCGCGACCACGGCCCAGACGCCGTGGGGTTTCAGCACGCTGCGGGTTTGCTCGGCACCGGAGCCGCCCATGGGCAGCTCGTAACCGTCGTGTTCCTCCATCTGCTGACAGTAGTAGAGGATGAGGTCGATAGCCTCGGATACTTCGGCGATGGCTTCAAAACGGTTCTTGCCGACTTCGAGGCTGAGGAGCGCGGCAAATTCAAACTGACGCCGCGTCATCAGGCTGGCGGCCGTGCGCAAAAGCGCGGTGCGCTGTCGCCAGCCGAGGTCCCGCCACGCCGGGGAAGCGGCCTTGGCAGCGGCGATGGCTTTGCGTGTTTCGTCGCGGTTCCCGCGCTGAAAATTGCCGAGCAGGGTGCGCGTGTCGCCCGGCGCGGCGTCGGCGAACGTGCCGCCTTTGGCCTGCTTCGGCTTTCCGGCAATGAACATCGGGTGCGTGTCGCCGAGTTTGCCGCGCACCTGGTTCAGTGCCGCGTCGAAAGTCTGATGGAATTCTTCTCCGAGTGAGCCGAGTGAAGCGTAAGTGATTTTATCCATAGCCGGATGAAAAGTTAAATCGCTGAGTTAAGATACGCGGCTGACGCGGCGCGGCAAGAGCAGCCGGAAAGCACGGTGAAGACCGGGCGCATCTTTGGACACGGCCACCATAAGTGAGCCGGAAATATTTCCCTCTCCCCACGACGAAGGAGTGGGGAGAGGGAGAGCAGCCGGAAAGCGTGGTGAAGCCAATCAACTTTACAGAGCGCGCCGACGAAAAATCGCACGGCGCGCCTTGGTGGACCGCGCAGTAGCGCGCGGTTTACGACGACCAGCCGGAAAAAGGCGCCCCGGCTGGTTCCTCCCGACACGGGGAAGCTAGGAGCAGCCTAAGCTTTCGCCACAATTCAGACATTTGAAACACGCGCCGTTGCGGACGGTGACGTGCCCGCAGTTCGGACAGGCGGGCGCGTCCTGTTGAAAGTGCGCGACGGCGTCACTGATGCTCGTAATCGTGCGGCCCTGCGTCGCGGCGTGTCCATTACCGAGACCCTTCCCGCTGTTCGCGGCTGCCGAGCGGATGCTAATGGTCGTCTCATCCTCCGCAAGCGGCAGCTCCGGGACCGGCCGATTTATTTTTTTTTTGATCTCCTCGAGCAGGCCGGGGATGGGCAGGTCCGGCTGCTTGACGCCGTTGGCTTCGCGATATTCCGGGATAAACTGCAGCGCCATCCAGCGAAACACGTAATCAATGATGGACGAAGCATTGCGAATGTCCGGGTTCTTCGTGAAGCCGGACGGCTCGAACCGTTGATGCGCGAATTTCTTCACCAGCGCTTCAAACGGCACGCCGTATTGCAGCGCCATGCTGGTCAACGTGCCGATGCAATCCATCAAGCCGCCAATCGTCGAACCTTCCTTCGCCATGGTGATGAACAGTTCGCCGGGTCGGCCGTCCTCGAACAAGCCGACCGTGAGGTAGCCTTCGTGGCCGGCAATGTCGAACTTGTGGGTGATGGCGGTGCGCGTTTCGGGCAGACGCCGGCGCAACGGCGGAACCATCTGCGCGCGCAGTCTGGCGATTTCGCTTTCCAGTTCCCGGATGCGGCCGCTGAGTCGCTCCATTTCACCGCTGGCGTCCGTCTCGTTGCCGCCTTCGCTGGTTTTCCTGGTGTTGAGCGGTTGTGAGCGCTTCGAGCCGTCGCGATAAATCGCCACGCATTTGAGGCCCATTT
>QHOP01000631.1:1695-2538 GCA_003219345.1 Verrucomicrobiota bacterium | reverse complement strand
GGACTCGGAGTTTGACGCGCGCATCCTCGTCAACACACTGCGGCAGGGAGGATATCAGCCGGCCTTCCAACGCGTGGACACGGCCGAGGCGTTGCGCGCGGCGTTGAACAACGCGCAATGGGACATCATTCTCTCCGATTACAACATGCCCAACTTCAGCGCGCCGGCGGCGCTCAAAATTGCGCTGGAGAGCGGGTTTGATTTGCCGTTCATAATCATTTCGGGCGGCATTGGCGAAGATGTGGCCGTGGCGGCGATGAAGGCCGGCGCGAACGATTACCTGATGAAAGGGAACCTCGCGCGCCTGGCTCCGGCGGTGGAACGCGAACTGCGCGAAGCCGAAATTCGCGCCGCTCGTCGCCGGGCGGAGGAGGCTTTGCGCGAGAGCGAGCAGCGTTACCGCTTGCTCTGGGAAAACTCCACCGACGCGGTTGTCCTGGTGGACTCCGAGAGCCTTATCCAGTTCGCCAATCCCGCGGTGGAGGAGATTTTCGGATACAAATCCAGCGAACTGACAGGGCAGAATTTTTCGTTGTTGCTGGCCGAAGGGGTCCGGGGGGACTTTCGCGAGTGGTTGCGGCGATATCTGCAGTCGGATAGTGGACGGACGCGGCAGCAGCCGGCCGAGACCATGGGCCGCCGGAAGGAGGGCGGGGAGATTTTCGCTGAGATCGGCTTCACCAACATCGAATTGCAGGGAAGCAAATACGTGGTTGCCTTCATCCGGGACATCACTGAACGCAAGCGGGCGGAGGAGGAGAGCCGTCTTTTGCAGAGCATTTCGCTGGCGGTCAACGAGGCGCAGGACCTCGACTCGGCGCTGGCGCTGGTGTTGCGCACAAT
>QHOP01000631.1:0-1683 GCA_003219345.1 Verrucomicrobiota bacterium | reverse complement strand
CAGTTTCGCGCGGTGAGCGAGGAATTTAAATTCAAACCGGGCGAAGGTTTGCCGGGACGCGTGTGGACTTCAAAGCAACCGGTCTGGGTTCGCGACGCCACTCGTGAAACGAATTTCCCTCGAATGGCCGCGGCCAGCCAAATGGGCGTCAAAGCCGGCGTCGGCATTCCCGTGCTGGCGGACGACGAAGTCGTGGCGGTGATCGAGTTTTTCCTGCTGGAGACGCGTGAGGAGGATGAGCGGCAAAGGAAACTCATCTCCGCCATTGCCGCCCAGCTTGGCGGCGTGATCCAGCGCAAGCGGGCCGAGCAGGAGTTGCGCGAAAACGAAGAGCAATTTCACGTCGCCCGGGAGATCCAGCAGCGGTTGTTTCCGAAAGCGGCGCCGCAGGTTCCCGGCTTTGACATCGCCGGCCTTTCCCATGCCGCCGAGGCGACCGGTGGCGATTATTTTGACTATCTGCCAATGCTGCGTGACCGGCTCGGGGTGGTGGTCGGGGACGTGACCGGGCACGGCATCGGCCCGGCGCTGTTGATGGCGGAAACGCGCGCGTACCTGCGTATCTTGGCGCGGAACCGCGAAGACGTGGGCGAAATCCTCACGCGCGCCAATCGGGTTCTGGCCGAGGACATCGGCTACGAGCGTTTCATTACGATGCTGCTGGTAGGCCTCGATCCGCAAAAGCGGACTTTTACCTACGCCAATGCCGGGCATCCGGCGGGTTATGTCCTGGGCGCCGCAGGGGAGATCAAAGCGCAACTCAAACGCACCGGACTGCCGTTGGGAATCAAGCCGGACGTGGCGTACCCGCCCGCGATCGCAACCGGCCTGTCGCTGGGAGACATTCTGCTGCTGTTGACGGACGGCATTGAGGAAGCGATGTCGCCTGACGAAACGATCTTTGGAACCGAGCGCATCCTGGAAATTGCACGAGCGAATCGCGAGAAGAGCGCGCGAGAAATCGTGGATGCGCTTTACGCCGCGGTTCGTCAGTTTGCGCAGAACACCCCTCAACTCGATGATGTGACTGCGGTGGTGATCAAGACCGTTTGAACTCCCGGAAAGTTGTTGAATATGATGCCAGCCGCAATAAGCTATCCAACCACACGCTGCGCTTGGAGTGCAGCGTGAGGGTTCGGGGCGTAGCGTAGCTTGGTAGCGCGTCTGAATGGGGTTCAGAAGGTCGTGAGTTCAAATCTCACCGCCCCGACCACTCAATTCCCTAGGAAAAACCCACAAATTTGAAAACTGCGACTCTCGCTTTTTACATCTTCTGGCCCGGAATCGGCAAATGGATACGGTTTTGGATACGGTTTCGACTTGCGCAAGGGTATTTTTTGCGTTAAGCAACAGCCAGCAACGCGCAGCTCGTCGTTGCAAGGCCGGGACGGAAGGTAGCAATAACGACCAACGAGCAGGAATCTCACCATCACCCAGGCCAATCACCATGCCGACTTCAGTTTGCTGGACCGCCAACGCCTCATCATGTGGCAGCGGCGCCTTTATGAACAAATCGACTCGGTGACCGACTTTTTGCTACCGGCCAACTCCGCAAAGTCCCATGAAGAAGCCAAACGATTACTCGGGTCGGTTTTGTGACCGTCCTATTGCACACAGGCGGCGCGGAAAAACTGGGAGCGGTTGGTCAGCGGGGACGTGGAGAAGGTCAGCGTGGCGTCGTTG
>QHOP01000016.1 GCA_003219345.1 Verrucomicrobiota bacterium | reverse complement strand
AAAGTTACGTCAAATAAATTCACGAGAATTCTTCAAATGAACGGAGTGATCGCAGATCTGTGCCGCGGAGCCTGAGGGGAGAGGCGGAGGGCAACAGGGCGCACTACATTGACGGCGCGAGCGAGCCATATAATTAAGGCGCGAGGCACGCTCCGGTCCTTCAAGCGCGAATAGCCCGACTCGTCTCACGAGACCAGCCTCCCCCATGCGCAGTCCAGTGCTCTTTGAATCCTCATGGCTGTTGTCACAAGGACGTTGATCTTGCCGGCCTCGATTTTCTGGATGGTGCGGATGTTCAAATCAACCAGTTCGGCCAGCTTCTCCTGTGTAATGCCCCTGGAAATTCGTTCGCGACGAACACTCGCGCCGAATTTTTTCAGTTGCGCCTGGATTTTGGCGTCTCTTGGCACGCCCCATTAGGGCGCAGTTCAACATTGACCAGAACGGCCCAATGGGGCGTAATTTGAATTGCGCCTGGCACGCCTGCTAACGCTCTCCCTACGAGCCGGGCCATGTTCTCTTCTTTTTTCCCGCGAGCTTGCTGCGTTGAGCCAGCCGGCGGTGTGTTTTATGAAACACACACACCGCAATGGCGGCAGGCGCAGATGTCTTTCCTGCAAACTTATGTTCACTCCTGATCCTCGGAGTCGTCATCGTCAGCTCTTTTGTTCAGATCCGGCCTGTAAAAAGGCCAGCAAGGCTCTGAGTCAGAAATACTGGCACGCAAAACCGGAGAATCGGAACTACTGGCGCGGGCCGGAGCAGGTGGAGCGGGTACGCGCCTGGCGCAAAGCGCATCCGCGATACTGGAAACGCTGGGTCAGGAAACGGTGAATTGCGCTACAAGATGACATAGCCGCCAACCGCCCCTTTTGATAATCGGAGGATGTCAACCCGGCCATTGAAGCGGCCAATTGAATCAGGCGCAATTTTATATGAGCCAAAACAACCAAGAGCTTTCACGGAATCGAGCTGTTGCGTATGTGCGAAAGTCTCCTGAGCACCAGCAAAGCTCCCCCAGCAGTCAGACGGATGTCATTCGCAAATATGCCAGACGTCGAGGTCTGATAATCGTGAAAGAGTATTCAGACGATGATAAGAAGTCCGGTTGAACGAGACGATACGGACGTGATTCATGAGCAAAAAGGACAAAGAATCATCACGTAATTACGCCGCTGCGTATGTGAGAATGTCCACCGAGCACCAGCAATACTCCACCAGCAACCAGATGGATGTCATCCGTGAATACGCCAAACGCCGGGAACTGGAAATCGTGAAGGACTATTCGGACGAGGGCAAAAGCGGGCTAAACATCCAGGGCCGCGACTCGCTCTCACAGATGATCCGCGATGTTCAGGAGGGCCGGGCGCAATACTCGTCCATCCTCGTCTATGACGTGAGCCGGTGGGGGCGATTTCAGGATGCGGATGAAAGCGCGTATTACGAATACATCTGCCGCCGGGCAGGCGTCTCGGTTCACTACTGTGCGGAACAATTTGAGAATGACGGCAGCCCGATGTCCACGGTCATGAAAAGCATGAAGCGGACGATGGCCGGCGAGTACAGCCGTGAATTGTCATCGAAAGTTTTTCAAGGTGCGTGCCGGCTGATTCAACTTGGGTTCAAACAAGGCGGAACGGCCGGGTTCGGTCTGCGGCGGATGTTGATTGATCAAAGCGGCGCGCGGAAAGCGCTGCTGAAAATGGGTGAGCAAAAAAGCATCCAGACCGACCGCGTGGTGCTGGTGGCCGGGCCGGAAGAGGAGATCAAAATCGTGCGCTGGATTTATCATGCGTTCATCGCCGAAGGAAAATCCGAATCGGAAATCGCCGCAATTCTGAACGCAAAAGGCGTGGTGACAGACTTCGGACGGGAGTGGAACCGGGTGACGGTGCATCAAATTCTTACGAATGAAAAATATATCGGGAACAACGTGTATCACCGGACGTCGTGCAAACTGAAAAAGAAGCATGTGGTTAATCCGCCGGACAAATGGATTCGGGCGGACGGCGTATTTGAAGGCATCGTAGAACGAGAAATGTTTTGGCGGGCGCGGGAAATCATTTTGGCGCGAAGCCAAAAGCTGACCGATGAGGAGATGCTGGAAAAACTGCGCGTCCTGCTAAAACTACATGGCCGAATTTCTGGAATCCTAATTGACGAAGCGGAAGGTCTGCCATCGAGCACGGCCTTTAGCCACCGCTTCGGAACACTGGTGAGCGCTTACCGGCTGATCGGCTACGATCCCGGCATTGACTACAGTTTCATCGAGGAAAACCGGCGGCTGGGAAAACTTCACCCGGGAATTGTGGCGTTTGTGATACAGCAAATCACGGCGCTGGGTGCGCAGGCCGTGTGGAACGGCGAAACCGGATTGCTGGATGTGAATGGTGAAATGCGCGTGTCCATCGTGTTGTGCCGGCATACCCAAACCGGGACGGGTTCGTCGCGCTGGCTGATCCGGCTGGATGCCAGCACCCGACCGGACGTCACCATCGCCGCTCGCATGGATGCGACGAACGAGTGCATCCGGGATTACTATGTGCTGCCGGGAATTGACATGACGTGGGAAAACCTGCGCGTGGCGGAGGCCAACGGCATTTATCTGGATACATACAAGTTTGATACGCTGGATTATTTTTTCGGCATGACTGAACGAGTGAAATTGGAGGAGATTGTATGAATGATGAAGTCAGAATGATTCCCATTGAGCAGATTCGCATTATCAATTCGAGGTTGCGGGATCCGAAAAAATTTGCGGTCATAGTTCAGAGTATCAAAAACGTCGGACTGAAAATGCCGATTCAAGTCAGTCGGCGGCCAGCCAGTGAAAAGGAAGCGGCGGGATACGATTTGATTTGCGGTCAAGGACGGCTCGAAGCCTTCGTCGCACTTGGGTTCAAGGAAATTCCGGCCATCGTGGTTGAAATCTCCAGAGAGGAACTGCTCCTCCGCAGCCTGGTGGAAAACATCGCGCGGCGTTACCCGCAGCCGATGGATTTGATCCGCGAAATCGAACGGCTGAAGGCGCTGGGATACAATTCCCACCAAATCGGCAAAAAGCTGGATGTCAGCGACAATCTGGTCCGTGGACTGACGAGTCTCAAGAACGCGGGTGAAGAGCGGCTGCTTGATCTCGCCTTGATCGGGAAAATTCCCATCTGGGTCGCGGTGGACATTGCCAAAACGGACACCCTCGAAACGCAGTGCGAACTGCTCAAAGCCTACGAAAACAAGGAACTGGATTATTTGTCCCTCAAATATGTGAAGGGGCTGATTGTGCAGCGTTCGGCTGATTGGCAAACAGCGCGGTGGAAAGGGGCAGGGACTAAAGCCCAAAACCAGTGTCGAGAGCATGGTCAGCGCGTATCGGAAGGAGAGCCAACGCCAGAAACTGATGATAAAAAAGGCGCGGGTTTGCGACGCCAGACTGTCCTTTATCGTGACGGCCTTCAACAAGCTGCTGACGGATGAAAATTTCTTCACGCTGTTAAGGGCGGAGTCGCTGGCCACAATTCCCAAATACCTGTCGGTGAAACTTTCACCCAAACAGAAGGAGGCGGCATGAATGAAATGAAAATTGGGTTTGAGATGCGGAAAATCTGTCTGGCACTGGAAGATATTTCGCCGATGCGGCAAATCAAAGACCTGCACAAAGGCATCCTGCGCTACAAAAAGATTCTGGGATCCATCAAGGAGGTCGGTCTTGTCGAACCGCTCGTGGTGTATCCACAAAAAGATGCGCCGGGAAAATATCTGCTAAAGAACGGACATCTGCGCTATGTTGCGCTGAAAGAATTGGGGAAAACGTCCGCCGACTGCATTATTGCCACCGACGACGAATGCTACACGTACAATGCGCGTGTCAGCCGACTCTCGCCCATTCAGGAACACAGAATGATCGTCAAGGCGGTGAACGATGGGGTCAGCCCGGAGCGGTTGGCGGCGGCGTTGAACATGCCACTCCACGTAGTGAAAGCGTCCATGAATTTGCTGAACGGCATTCATGACCAAGCGGCCGAGTTGTTGAAGGACAAGAATATTTCGCCCCAAGCCATCCGCCTATTAAAGCGGGTCAGCGGGATGCGGCAGATTGAAATCGCGGAGATGATGGTGACGGCCAATAATTTTTTCACCGGCTACGCGGAGGCTTTGGTTTTGGGAACACCCAAAGATCAACTGGTCAACCCCGATGAGCTGAAGAAAAAGAAGGGAATGTCGGCGGAAGACATCGCGCGCATGGAGAGTGAAATGGAATCGCTGGAGCGCGACCTGAAAGCGGTCACGGATAATTATACGGAAAATATGTTTACGCTGCAAACGGCTCAAACCTATATCAAAAACCTGCTGAAGAACGCAAAGGTCGTCCGCTATCTGAACGTAAATCACTCTGAAATCTTCTCCGAGTTTGAATCCATCGCTGCTGTTGAGGCTATGTGAGCGGAGAAGGAAATGCAGAACGACAGAAAGACGGTCGAATGCCACTACGGTTTTCTACTCGCACTAGAAGGACGTTTGAAGCACCTTGTGAAAGGCGTTCGGAAGCCTGAGAGTTGGTATGGATTTGGCTGGCAACAATTAGGGCAAGTGAATAACTTCAAGCAATCTGTGATTGAACTGATGACCATAGGTTACGAGGGGCTGTCCCTTGCCGAGTTCCTCGACATAAGTCTGCGCTGGCTGCCGGACTTGGCGAACACGGCATCAAATATGTGCATTTGCCGGCGCTGGGCTGTCCGCGCGACGTCCGCCACGACTACCGCGAAGACGGCGATTGGGCGCGTTATACACGGTCGTTCAAGAGCTATTTGGAAACTCAGTTGCCAGCGCTGGAAGAATTGTCAGGGCTAATGACGCGAGAAAAGTGCTGCCTGCTTTGCTTTGAAGAGGACTACAATTTTTGTCACCGCAGCTTCGTCGCCGAGCGAGTGGCGCCGTTCATGGACGGGGAACTTCGCGTGTTCCACCTCACTGGCCCAATTGAAGGCCGAGTTGTGCGGCACGAGCTGGCGGTTGCTTAGGCGGGTAAACGAATCCCACAATCAACCACTGGTCGGGGAAGCGGTGGATGGTGCCCATTAAGAAGAGAAGGTCTTTGTCGGAGAATTCCGTCTCCAAACGTTGGCGAAACTTGGCTTCCCAGCCCTTTGGGCCATGATTTCGGAAGCAATTCCAGTAAAGGGCACCGACCTCCCAATCCACGAGTTTGTGCTTTTCAACCTTGCCGCCGCACTCGTACTGGTAATGAAAATCAAACACGAGTTTGCGCAGTGGCGTCCTCGCCTTGACCTGAGCGCTGTCGAATAATCCATCCTGGGAAAGTTTGGTTTTGTCCTCCTCAGTCCAATCTGGATTTTTAACGGGGGTGATTTCGAGCCGCACGATTCGACTGGGCCGAATGAAACCAAGGGTTTGTCCCGTTGCCTGCCTGCGAGTCTCCAACTTGCTGAAACTTTCGACTATGTGCGGCCGAATCCATTTCAGGCGTTCACTCCAGTCGCCCCCTTTCGTAGAAATTTTCTTGCCCGTACGGACGATGGAATCGGTATCAATTCGGTGGCTTTCGGGCCTGTGGTCTTTGTCGCTGCGAGATACTCGCGCGCGGACCCATTCCCATTTTTGGAACTGGACCTTACCTGCGAGAAGACGATAAGGAACCGGAAACAGGCGCCGCAGTTCACCAGCACTATTCACTGCCGCGACACAAGTAGTTTCACGGTATTTGGCGCTGGGTGACGGATACGTCTTTGTGAGAATCAGGAACTCTTCAGTGTTTGGTGCTGGCATAGTTGCCGGTATGCTTTCTAGGCCGCCAGCGGCCATTCTTTGTAAAGGGCCTCGGCCTGGACAATCACCTTGTCAGCTAGGGCATCCAGGAGTTCCTTTTTGACGCCGCGCCGACGCAGGACGTTCTTAACCGCCGCCCGAACACCGGCCTTCACGTCTTCCCGGTGCGGTTTCGTCCAATCCACCTTCAGATTCTTTTTCACAGTCTGGACGACATCACGAATCAAGTCGCACAGCGTTTTCTCGTCGAACAACGTAGCGACCTTCGCGGCAACCGCGTCGTAAAACGCGATCTCTTCCGGAGTGAGATTTAACGCCTTGCTGCGGGCGGCTTCATTATCAATGTCCTTGCGGATTTCGAGCATCACGCGCACGACATCGGCCGCCTGAATTGCCCGGTTGTGATATTTCAGGAGAGTCTGTTCCAGCATTTCCTTGAACGAGCGATACTTAGTGATATTCATTTTCTCCCGTACACGGATTTCATCCGCGAGAATTTTGGCGAGCAACTTCAACCGCAGGTTTTCTTGCTCGTGCGACTTGAATTCCTCAAGAAACTTTTCATCCAGAATCGAAATGTCGGCCTTTTCGATCCCGGCGGCGGCGAAAATATCCACCACGCCCTTGCTCTCAATGCTGCGGTCCAGCAATTCGCGCACGGCCTTGGCCTTCTCTTCATCTTTGGGTGTTGGTCCGGAAGTCGTCTTGAGCAGTTGCTTGCGGAGCAACTGGTAGAAGACCACTTCATCCGCATAACCGACGCAGTCTGGCAAATGATTGACCAGGGAGAATGCAGAATTCAGGCGCGCTTCCGCCGCCAGAAAATCATCCCGCAACTCGTCGGTCTCCGTGAGATGCCCGCAACATCGGAGGAACAAATCCTCAAACTCAATGTTTGGCAACGCACGCCATCCGCCGTAACTCTTGCCTGCCGACAATTCCGGCAGCAAATCGCGCACGTCCGAGAGCGCCTGCAAAAAGACCGCGATTTATGCGATCGAAGGCATGGCGAATGAGGAAGGGCAGGAACGGCTGGAGCGCGCCGTCGAGCAGGCAGGACTGCCGCTGACATTCAGCGAGAACTCCACTAAGGCCGACATCGCGGTGCAAGTCTGGATGGCCGATCCTGCGCTGTTCGTGCAAAAGCTGAATGAGCAACGGCTGGTACGGCTTTCGGCTTTTGAATACTTTGGCAGCAAGGCGTCTGTGGACCGTCGGCAATCCTTCACCGCGCCTGATCAAGCAGCAATTTCGCGCATCACCTTCGACATGGACGCATGGTTCCGCCAACATAACCGGGGTGAACAAACGGCCCACATCGAAATTTACCCGATAGACGGTGAGTTCTGGTTTTTGATTCGGCACGGGGACACATTCGCGCGAATGCCCAAGGCGGCAGCGAACCGGCGGGTCGAGGTGCTGCATTTTCGTCCAACTAAAGACGATGTGGTTGTGTATTCCCCTGTGCGAGACGAAATCCGCATTCATACCGGCACTAAAGGGGAGCGTGAACTTTATCAGGAAACGTTCGGCGTGCGGCTATTCGGCGACGACAAGTATTTTTCCGAGCGCAAAGCTTACACCCTCGAACCGCTGCGCACAGATGCTTTGGATGCGCTCGACACCGATGGACTTCCGGGAATCAGCCGAGTCGTTTTGCGGGAAATTGAAATGGCCTGGGACGGCGGTCACAACGAGGTTGTCATCCGCAAGGCTGACGACATCTTCGCGGCGGCGGCAGACCGCGTTCCGGAGCGAGACGCTATTCCTCAGGGCGCACGACTTGTAAGAGCGGCGTTTGACTTCTATTTTGGAGACTGCGCGAAGCCCCGTAAGGTGCAGATGCGCGTACCGAATATCCTGAAGCTCGGCCGGCACTGCGATGCGGCGTTGGTTCATCAATGGATTTCGGCGCGTGGCTTCCGTGTCACCGTGAACAGCGCGCCGCCAAGAGGTGGTATTACCCATGTCGAAGGTGTGGCAATGCCTTGAGGACATCCATGGTCTCGTTGCTGTGCCTGTCACTTGGCGCAGCGGCCTGGCCGGGAGCTTTGAAGTTTTCCATGCAGCGTATCTGCGAACCAGAACGGACCGCGCCAAATCGATTCCATGCCCGAACGGTTGCGGCTGCGCGCACGAAGTCGTCGAACACCGAGACGGCTCGCTAGTGGGTGTGTGCCGGTGCGAGCCGTGGAATTGCGAGGACATTCGGCTTTCAGCGGAAGACGTAATCCTGCTGGAACTGAACTGGCAGAAGCTCGGTCGGGCGATTGCGCGAGCCTTTGGGTGTGACGCAAAGCTGGGCGAGTTGGGATTACCTCATACAATGCAGATTGCCTCGTTTTCCGGCATCGGGCTGCCAGTGGTGCTGACGATTCAGAACGGGCGGGATGGGTTTCAAAACGTCGTTGGCCAACTGATTGCTCGGTTGCGCGAGCGCTTTGTGCTTTTGGCGCCCACGGGTCGATTTTACGACGCGCACGCACACGGGCTGCTCAATTGCGTCAAGGCAGGGTTCTTCAATCTGGAATCGCTACTAACTCTGCTGCCGAGCGGGCTGTTGCAAGCCCGCACCAGCAGTGGCGAATTGTTTTCACCATTTCTGCCGGAAGTTAAGGAGCCGGTGCCGGAGGAAGTGGCACGGCAGGTTCTGGCTTTGATCGGAGAGCTTCATTCGCAAAAGACGGTGCGGAAGGCTCCCGTGAGCGAAGTGTTCCGGCTTTACTGCAAAGAGGGCTACGCAGCAGAACGAGTGGCGAAAGAATGCCGGTGTTCCAAGGCCCTGGTAGTATTACGATTGAAGCAGCTTCGGAGGAAGCTGGGGCGTGATCCGGCAGAACTGCGCCAACTCTCGTCCCACTTTGAAAGCATCGAAGATTCCCTCACTGATTCCCGTGCCAAGCACATCCACCGGGAAAGTGCGATCGACGAATCCAGGTTCGAGGAAGAAGACTGACCGATTTTGACCGCAATTTGACCTGGTCAAAATTGTCGTAACGCTCGCGTCCACGGGCGTTTTTTCATGTTCTGTCGATAGCATTTTGACCGTCCCACGGTCTTTAGAGGCCCGTCGCACGACGCTTCGGGCCGAAGAAGACGAAAGCAGTGAGAACCCGAAACGAACGACGTTATGAACGTTGAAGCATAACAATCGGACCACGGCGCAGCCGTGGCAGAACTGGCAGGCCAGAAGTTTTTCATAAACATCGAGGGCCAGGAGTATCTGTGGAACAAGCCCACGATCACCGTCCAGGAGATCCGGCAGTTGGGGAATCTCCCCACTGATATGCCCGTGGTCTGCGAGGACGTTGAAGGCCGCGAGCGGACACTCGCGGAGGACGAAATCGTAACCATTAAACCCGGTCACCGACATGGCCGCGCACCGAAATACAAGCGAGGCTAGCGATGCACCAAAGGGTTAGTGAGGAAATCGAGCTGCTGAGAAAGCGGTTTCCCAATCTTCAGCATGGCGACCAGCTCGACTGGGTTTTACTCCCGGAGCTGGTTCTCCCCGCTGGGCGGTTCAACAAGGAGCAAACGAAGGTGTTGTTTCGCATCCCGGCTGGCTATCCACAAACGGGACCAGACAACTTCTTTGTTGACGGTGATTTGCGCCTTAAGGACGGGTCAATTCCACCGGGTTTCAATATTGGCTCAAACTCCGCCAGCGGGGAGGCTCCCGTGGCTGACGATTGGGGCTGGTTTTCCTGGCACCCGAAGGACTGGCGGCCTGCGGCGACCATTGAAGGCGCGGATAACCTTCTCGGCTTCATTCGCAGCATCAATCTCTGCCTGCGTGGGGAGGAGTCGGCATGAAGAACACCATCATCATTCCTTCAGGCATCGCCGCGACTCTGCGTCGGCAATTCTTCCAGAACGAGGTCGAGCAAGGCGCATTCTTGTTCGCAGAGGCGAAACGGGAGAGCGACGGGCTGCATCTCGTTGTGGCCGATTTCTACCTTGTCCCGGCACGCGGTTGGGAAGTGCAAATGGAGGTCTATCTCCAGATGAAGGATTCTGAGCGCGCCAAGATCATGAAGCTGGCTCGAGAGAACAATCTTTGTGCCATAGATTGCCATTCCCATCCGCATGCCGAAGACGACGTTTGGTTCTCGCTCAGCGATGTCGCCGGGATCAGTGACTTCGCGCAGTACGCGAAGTGGAAACTCAACGGCAAGCCATTCGCGGCGATGGTCTGGGGTGAAAAATCCGTGGATGCCGTGTTGTGGCGGGATGATTTCGCGCACGCTGAGCGCGTCGCCCTGGTCAAGATTATCGGAAACACAAACCAAACACTAATCCCGACCGGCTCGTGGTTTAATGCGCCGAGGGGAAAACACAGGTTCGCGACGTATGAATAGGAATCGCTTTGCAAGGCAAATCCTCATGTTCGGCGACGAAGGACAGAAGAAGATCGAGAGGCAGAAAGTCGCCGTGGTTGGCGCAGGCGGGCTTGGCTCACATGTCTGCCAGGCACTTGCTTACACGGGAGTCCGCAACCTTGGGGTGATTGACGACGACAGGCTTGACGAGACGAACATGAATCGCGAAGCGGGCGGGTTTCCGCCCGACGTTGGCCGGCTCAAAGTTGATGTCATCCGGGACCACGTTTTGAGAATCGCCCCGGAGACTGAGGTTGTGCCCATTGCGAAAAACGTCAGAACACGGGAGGCGATGGAATACCTGATGAGTCGCTCAGTTATTTTCGGCTGCGTCGATCACGATGGACCGCGACTCGTTTTGACCGACCTGGCAGCGGCTTATTCGGTCACTCTAATTGATTTGGCCACGGAGATTTTTCCTGAAACCGCAGCCCGGAAATTCGATTTCGGTGGGCGTGTTGTTGTCGCAAGACCTGGCGACTACTGCCTCTTTTGTGCCCATCAGCTTGATCGAGAGCGCGCCAAGGAAGAGTGTTTGCTCTCAACGGAATCATTGCCAATCTTGCAGTGATAGAGTTCCTCGTGATGGTGACGGGGATTCGTGATCCTGCTCGTCGGCTCACCTACAAAGGAACGCGTGGCGCCGTCACCGATACGATCGACGTGCGCAAGCCTGATTGCTACACGTGCGGCTGCCTGTGTGGACAGCGCGAGGAAGCAAATGTCTGGCGCTACCTATTGCCCCCGTTGAACGAGTACGACGCGATATAATTGAGAGGGAGAACAGAAGATGGGGCGACAGCACTGCGTTGCTGGGCTCATTCCGTCGTGCTATTGACAGGCGGGGGCGACTCGATTTTCCGTCGGCGCGGACGGAACTATTGTAAGTCAAGGATCGTTCGCGTGCACGACAGTTGCGTGACTGCAGCGCGACGAGCGGATTGGATGTTTCACGGGACAATTCGAGGCTGTTGCTCAGACATTCTCCTGCGCTGCGCGAGACCCTTGCCGAGGCGATTGCGCGGAGGCTTCCCTGACATGGCCGGACCCTTCTCGGCCGCGGCCTGTCTGTGAACAATTCGCGTGCGAGGTCAATACGCGGTCACGGATGGACGAGGAGTTTTGCCTGTCCTAGACCGTGGACAGTCCTCGGATGAACTGCGGACGAGGACAGAGCTAAACCACGGACCGTCCGCGGACACGTCTAAAGCGCCGACTGCGGCGCGACCAGTGGGCTGGATGGTTCACGGCAATTGCAGAGCCGCTGCGCGGGACGCCTTCAGGAAATTCGCTCGGGATACGGCCCCGTCAATTCTCGGCCACGACTCGGACAAAGATCGGACATAGTTGGGACACTGCTTGGCAATCGCCGGGACAATTCTCGGACAATGTTGGGCCAACGCTGGGCTACTGTTGGGCCATCGCCGGGCCACGGTTGGGCCATCACCCGGCCATGGTCGGGCCACGGCGGGGCCATTGCCCGGCCACTTGTGCGGACTGCCGGCGGTGAACCGCCGGTTAGTCGGCGGCTGCAACGGCCTTATTCTATAAGGGGATGGTGTCTAACCCAACTGAACGGCTTTCAATTCCAGAAAGCCGCCGGGGATCGCGTTCGTATGAACGTTCCGAAATGGTAGCGAGGATGCGTGGTCGAGTGGTGGTTCGTTGTCTCGATGTGTTCCGAATGGAACTGAAAAGCACTGAGCGAGCATTCCTGAAACCGGAAGCGGAACGGAGCAGGTCGGGAGTGGCATGAACGGACGACGGTGCAGTGGAGCGAGGTTCAGGAAAGCTCGTTGAGTGCGACACCGTATAGGTTCGACTGAGCGGTTTGTCTGGCCGGTTTCTGAGACACGAGGAGAGCCGGGCAGTCAAAGCGCCTTGGGCCTTGACGTTTTCCATCTTGGATTTTACACGTGCTGATCTCCAGCCCGACTCTTCGCGTGTGATTTTGTGTGAAAATTACACAAACGGGTGTGAATTCCTCCCAGACTGCACGCCATGAATCGAAGTGGAATAGTTCCAGTCAGGTTGACGCGGGCTGGGGAGGCGTCACAAAAGATGTATCACATACACCTCGGTTTCTTCCTCTTGTGTCAGGCTCACCTCTAAAAACACTTTGAAAGATGTTCAGAGAACTGAACAGCGACCTGGCTGAATTCGACTACGATTGTCGGCGATGTCGGGAATTAACAACAGCGCGGGTACGGATGGTGCCGGATAGGCATCACGCACTTTTGAACGACTGATAGCGTCACCTGGAATGTTCACTGCCGTTGCACATAAGAGTCTGGCCGGTGCCGAAGGTTACTTCGTCGAGCACCTGTCACAGAACGATTACTACGCCGCTGGTGAGATCCGTCCCGGTCAGTGGATCGGTATCGGCGCGGAACGATTGGGTCTGAGTGCCGGGCACGAAGTCAGCCGCGAACAGTTTTGCGCCCTGTGTGAAAATCGGCATCCGCAAACCGGCGAGCGGTTGACGCAACGCCAGAACGCGCAAGATCAGCGCCGCGTGTTCTTCGATTTCACGTGTTCGGCTCCGAAGTCCGTTTCCGTCGTTGCAGTGACTCTGGACGATCAACGGTTGGTGGAAGCCCACCAGGAATCAGCACGGATCGCTTTTGGTGAACTTGAGGCGTTCGCGGCAACCAGGGTGCGGAAGCACGGAGATCAACGAGATCGCACGACGGGCAATCTTGTGGCCGCGGCCTTCGTGCACACCAGTTCCCGCGCGCTGGACCCGCAGTTGCACACACATTTCACCGTGTTCAACGGAACATTCGATGAACGGGAACAATGCTGGAAGGCACTCCAGGCCGGGCGGATGTATGACGCCATTCGCTATGCGACGGAGGTCTATCGCAACGAACTGGCGCGACGGGTCCGCGGCATTGGATATCACACCGTCGCGGCCAAACACGGATTCGAGATTAAAGGCGTGGGCGATGGCGTAATGCGGCGGTTCTCCAAACGGTCACAGGAACGGGACAACGTTGTACGTGACATGGAACGGAAGCTCGGGCGCAAGTTGTCAAACAATGAAGTGTCTTATGCTGTCCATCGCAGCCGCCCACGGAAACTCAAAGGCATTTCGACGGCCGAAGTGCGCCAGCGTCAACTGGCACAGTTGCAAACGACCGAGCTGGAATCGCTGCGCGTCCTAACGTCGTCAGCCCAAGCCGGGCAAATCGCGTGGGAACCTCCCCGCGAGCAAGAGGCATTGGCTTACGCAACCGCGCACGTCTTCGAGCGTAAGTCAGTGGTGGCAGAGCATGAACTGTTGGCCGCTGCGTTGAGCCACCGGCCAGGGGAAGTGGATCTGCCGCGTCTGAAACATTGGGTGCGGCAGTCGCCGGAGCTGGTGCCCACCGACCGCGGCCTTTCCACACGGCAGATTTTGGAAACGGAGTTGTTCCTGATCCAAACCGTGGATGCGGGGCGTGACGCCATGGCGCCACTGAATCCCGCTTATCAGCCTGCCGACTGGCTCGGCGAAGACCAGCGGCGGTCGGTTCTTCATGTCTTGAATACCGGCGACCGCATCACGGGTATTCGCGGCCTGGCGGGCACAGGAAAAACGACCGTGTTGCGCGAACTGGCCATTGCCTGCACCGGCGTTGGCATCGGCCCCTTGTTCTGCGCGCCAACCGCTGCTGCAACTGACGTGCTCCGCAAGGAAGGTTTCAACGCGGTCACACTACAAAGCCTGTTTCAGTCGAGGGGTCTGATGTTCGGGCACAGCGTGGTCGTGTTGGATGAAGCCGGTGCTGTCGGTATTGACGATATGAAGCGGCTCTTTGGACTGGCGAAAGTTGCCCGCATCGTGCTTTGCGGGGACACGGGCCAGCACACCTCGGTGGCACGTGGGGATGCGCTGCGGATTTTGGAGCAGCACTCCAGTTTTGAATCCGGCCAACTCACACGCATTCATCGCCAGCGTCAGGCGGAATATCGGCAGGCGGTTGAATTGGCCGCACAGAAACGGACTCCCGAAGCGTTCGCGCAATTGGAACGGATGGGTGCGATCGTCGAACTTTCCGGCGACGAGCTTCACAGTGCAGCTGCGCAAGCGTATCTGAAAGCTCTCAAGTCGGAGAAATCCGCTCTCCTGGTCGCGCCAACGTGGGCCGAGATCGAGACGGTTACCGAGCGCGTTCGTTCTGCGCTCAAGGAACAGGGATTGATCGGCGGACAAGAACATTCCTTCCAGGTCTTTGATTCGCTCTCGTGGACTGAGGCACAGAAGCGGGATGCGAGCCAATACCGCC
>QHOP01000015.1 GCA_003219345.1 Verrucomicrobiota bacterium | reverse complement strand
AAAGCTGACCAATGGCTCGTTGATAATGTTCGTGGGAACCTGCCACGGGTCGAGCGGACCGGTTACCGCCTCCGGGAAAACCATCCGCAGGTTCGACCGCAGGTTCTCAGCATGGCCGATGACGGTCAGTTTCGCGCGCGGCCATTTGATCGCGGGCGACAACCCAAGCGCCGCGCTCAGGCGCGGCAAGTTCAACTCTGTCTGGAGCCAATAATTGGAAGCGAGCGCGATGGGACGACCGCCGGTTTTGATTCGCCGCGCGGCTTCACTCACTCCCGGCAGACTATTTTGACCGATCCCAAGCACCAGCCATTGCCCGGCCTCCGCGCAGCGAATTAGATCGGGCGCGTCGGTCCGTTTGACCTGCCATGCGGCGAATCCTTGAATCGCGTTTGTCGAAGGAACACCTGCCTTCCACAGTTGCATCAACTCCATCAAACCGGCGCGCCATGCCTTAAGCCGGTCGGCGGGCAATTGCACCAGCAGCGTCCATTCCGTCGTTTTGTCGGACGGTCCGCGCGCTTGGAGGAAGGATTCGTGTCGAAGCAAATCGTCGAGCAACGGTCGCAGCAGAACCGCGCTGCGTTCGTCCTCGGCGGGCGTGACCTGTTCGCCGTAGAAGGTCCGGGACGCATGGGCCAGCTTCCGCAAAGTCTGTTCCGCCAAGTGCTGTGTTTCCGGTAAGCTCCACAGTTCCTTGAGCTTGGCGGCGTTGGTGTTGTTAGACAAAGACGCCGTCCCGACGAAATGGCAACGGACAAGCAAGTCGGTTTCGGCCGGTTGACCGGCTCTCTCTCCGGCCTCTTTCTTGCGGCAACCGACGCCGCAGGCGAGAGCGGCCGCTATGAAAATCACAGTGAAATGTCTCATAGGCAGCCACTCATTGCCAAAGAACCACCGATTTAGCAAATCGAATAAAATGAAAAGAGCGGCTTGTTCCGGGCCATCAGGCTGGACTTTGAACTCGACGGCGGCGAGCCGCCCTTGTTTCATCCCGCCGTGTCTGGGAAGGGTTCGTTCTGCATATTCTGGCTGCCGGTCGTGCTTTGGATGGGGCTGATTTTCGGAGGCTCAACCGACGTGCTCTCATCGCAACGCACCTCCCGCATCATTGGCCCGCTGTTGCGTTGGCTCAACCCGAACGTCTCGGATGAAACCATCCGCGCCGTGCAAGCCGTCGTTCGCAAAGGCAGCCATATAACCGAATATTCCGTGCTGGCCTTGCTGCTCTGGCGGGCGCGCCGCAAACCGATGAAAAACGATCCGCGGCCGTGGTCGTGGCGCGAGGCGGCATGGGCCATTTTCCTTGCCGGGGCGTATGCGGCCACAGACGAATTCCATCAATTGTTCGTCCCTTCGCGCGGCGCTTCCGTCTGGGACGTTTTCCTCGACACATTCGGAGCCGCTGTCGGCCTCCTCGGTCTTTGGAAGTTTGGGCGTTGGCGAAAACGCTGGTGAGCCGCCATGAAACGTCCGCTGGTGATCGTGGCTTTGCTCTACACCGGCGGTGTGTTGTTGGGAAACTTTTGGCCGCTGCCGTTGCTGTGGCTGTTCGCGTTCTCGTTTGCGCTTTCGCTCACTTCTCTCATTTGTGCTGCGGCGCGGACATATCTGATTTGGCCGCTGGTCGTGTTCGCCGGTTGGACCAATCTGTCAACGCGCACAGCCGTCGTATCCCCTTTCGACCTTCGAACGCTGGTTGGAACCAACGTCGAACTGGTCACCCTGCGCGGCGCGCTCAGTGAAACGCCCAGCCAGCGGGTTTACGAATTTCACGAAAAGGAATCGTGGCACACGCTTGCCCGCGTGGACGTGACTGCTTTGCAGCGAGGTGCCAACTGGCAGCCTGCTTTCGGCCGCGTGGCTGTCGCCATGCCCGGCGTGTTGGGAACGAATTACTTCGGCGGGCAAACCATTGAAGTCAGTGGGGTGGTCCAACCGCCAAAAGGTCCGGCTGCCGAAGGTTTGTTCGACTATCGGTCTTACCTGCGCCGGCAAAGCATCTATCACCAACTTCGCGCCGAGAACACGAATGATTGGCGAATCGTTCGGACGAATCACAGTCCGGCCACGCCGCCGCCGGCGGACCGTTTCTGCAACTGGGCGCAGAAAACTCTACAGCGCGGTTTGCCGGAGCAGGACGAATCATTGCGCCTGACCTGGGCCATGGCCCTCGGCTGGACGACCGCGCTTACGGGCGAAGTTTCGCAGCCGTTCATGCGCACCGGCACGATGCACATCTTCGCCATCAGCGGGCTGCACATCGCGCTCATTGCCGGCATTCTCGTGGCCCTGCTGCGCCTCCTGCAAGTCCCTCGGGGCGCCTGCGGCTGGCTGGTCATCCCGCTCATCTGGTTTTACACCGCGGCCACCGGCTGGCAGCCGTCGGCGATCCGCTCCACCATCATGATGACCGTCATCATTGTCGGCTGGGCGCTCAAGCGTCCGAGCGACCTCCTCAATTCACTCGCCGCCGCGGGCTTCATCATTCTGCTCTGGGACCCGCAACAGCTCTTTCAAGCGAGCTTTCAACTCTCCTTCTTCGTCGTGCTGAGCATCGCGCTGCTGCTGCCGCCGATTGAAAAAATCCGTCAACGCCTGCTGCAAACCGATCCGCTGCTGCCGCCGGAACTGCGGCCGCGCTGGCGTCGCTGGCTGGACAGCCCGATTCGTTTCGTGACGGCCAGCTTCGCCACTTCGTTCGCGGCCTGGCTCGGCTCGCTGCCGCTCATCGCGTATTATTTTCATTTGTTCACGCCGGTCAGTTTGATTGCCAATCTCGTCATCGTTCCGTTGAGCAGTCTCGCGCTGGCGTGCAATCTCGGCAGCCTGCTGAGCGCCTGGTGGCCGTGGCTCAGTGAATTGTTCAACTTCAGCGGCTGGTTTTGGATGGAAGCAATGATCCAGCTCAGCGATTGGTTCGCGACGCTGTCAGGCGCTTACTTCTACGTCAAGGCGCCGGGCGTGGCCGGCTTCATCATCTATTACACGCTTCTGTTTGGCACAGTCACGGGTTGGTTGCTCGCGCCAAAGCGACGGCTTTGGACGGCTGCGGGAGCAGGGTTGGTTGCCGTCGCCGGCCTGGTTCAGTGGAGCCAGCAGCGGAGCGACACACGCATCACCGTGCTTCCGTTGAGCGGCGGCGACGCGATTTTTGCGGACGCGCCCGGCCGCGCGAATGATTTGCTGATCGATTGCGGCAACGAATCCGCCGCGCGCTTTGTGGTGACGCCCTTCCTGCACGGACAAGGCCTGAATCGCCTGCCGCATTTGCTGCTGACGCACGGCGACCTCCGTCACATCGGCGGCACGGGGTTGATTGAGAAGGAATTTTCCGTCGGAGAAGTCTTGACGAGCAACGCAAGGTTTCGCTCAGTCACGTATCGCCAAATCGTCGGAGAACTCGAGTTGGCGCCGCGACGCTGGCGGCAAGTCAATCGTGGCGACCGATTCGGCAACTGGACCATTCTCCATCCCGCAACCGACAACCGTTTCCCCGAAGCGGACGACAACGCCCTCGTGTTGCGCGGTGAATTTCACGGCGCGCGCGTTTTGCTTTGCTCGGATTTGGGCCGGCCCGGGCAAAGGAGCTTGCTCGAAGGCAAACACGACTTGCGCGCCGACGTGGTGGTCTGCGGGATTCCCGCCCGCGGCGAACCGCTCGGTGACGCGCTGCTCGACGCCGTGCAACCGCGCGTCATCATCGTGAGCGCCAGCGAAGTGCCGGCGCAGGAACGCGCGACGAAGGAACTGCGCGAGCGATTGGAACGTCGCGGGATTCCGGTGTTCTACACCAGCGACGACCAAGCGGTAACCATCACCGTGCGCCCGAGCGGCTGGGAAGTGGGGGCGATGAGCGGAAAGCAGTTTTCGACCCGCACAAAATAAGCGAAAGAAATTTCCGTGATCAACTAGCGCACTTCCCATCCCACCTCGACGAGGTGAGGATTCTGCGCCATGTTCTGAAAGGTTGCAGACAGATGTCATGCAATCACTGACTCATAACTTAATTAAGTCCAAACGTGGTCGGTTGACGGAGTCCTCAGTCATGCTAGCATTGTCTAATATGCAAACCTACTTACTTCCCGACGACAAAATCAATCGCACCAGAACCCAAATTGTGACGCACCGAACACTCGACGAGACTGACATTCTCTGGGCACTAAAATGCCTTGAAGTGAAAATCGGTGAAAAGGAAATTCCTAACGCTGAAGCAAATGGGATAAACAAAATTATTCAAATAGAGCTTCCTGAGATCTGGTAAGACTTACATCTGGTCACAGACGAAAGAAGAGGTGTGTTTAATTTTCTGAAAAGTACCGAGAGACTCGAACACGATCTTCGGCAATGGGCGGTACAAGGTTGGGTTCTCACGCAAGGAGAGAGCCAGAGACATGAAGGGGAAGAATACGTCTTTAGCTTAGCTATCAAACAACTCGCACAAGAAGTAGCGGAGAAATCATATTCGAGCGTGCAACACGCAAAGATGCTGAGGAAGATGGAAGGAACTATTTCAAACATCGGAGATCAATTCTTCTTTTTGAGAGGCATAAAACTCGTGCAAGATTTAGCTAAAAGAAAGGGTTGGAAAGTCATGATGAATGGAAGCCCGGCCTCCGGATACCAGTGTGAGATTTGTTAGCGATTATCTTTTGAAACGTCCTCGGCTTCCGAAAGTTTCCTTGAGTGGTGGCACTGCCGAGTTGTTTTTCTTTTTACTCCTGAAGTGTAGAAATTCTTACCTCAAAAAAGTGCATATTTGTTCTAATCGGTTCTCTGGTTTAGGACGAGGCAGGAAATCATGTTCCCATTTCCAGCATCCAGACTTTGAAGTTGAAGGGAAGTGAAATTAAAAAATCATCCGAGGATTTTTTCCCGACGAACTCCGGCGTTCACTCTACAGCTTCTTTTCTAATAAGGCCTTAACAATCTGCGACATTCCAGCTAACGCTTCATTCAACTCCAAGTACTGCTCAGACTTGGACTTGGAATCTTCTTTGAGAATACGCACGCTCCCATTTAAGTTGTCCACCATGTCTTTCAGCGCATCCATTTTCTGATTTTGAAGATCCAAAGCCGTATCGAACTTGCTTAGTATTTCCGTGATGCGGAGAATACTCTTTTCGGTCGCTTGCAACCTTCGTTCTTGTTCTGAATCACTCCCCATAGCCCATGTTAGTTTAAAATGCTTGAAGCTGTTTCATTCGCGCTTGCGCTTCATCATGGGAACCATGGACTGAAAGCAGGAGCCATCCTTGGTCTGGCTTAGTTCTCTCGATGAAAAGTTTCATATCAGAGGCCAACCATGCTGAAAGAGGACCGATCGCAAATCTGTCGTGGGGGATGCTGTAGGTCACTGCGTAAACTTTCTGCGGATCAATCTTCATACTGACGCGGGTTTCGATGCGTTTATTGCTCGTTCCTTTGAGCATTGAACCACTGAGTTGCGACTCCCGCAAGTCCCAGAACTCAGAAAACTGAATTCTATTTTCCTCGACTTGAATTCAATCCCGTCCTCCTTTCTACTGGCAGGGTGGGCTACTGGCGAAACATCCCCGGCATGCCGCCGCCCATCTTCGTCATCATCTTCGAGAACTTGCCCATCTTCTTCATCATTTGCTGCATCTGGCCGAAGCGGTTGAGCAGCGTATTGAGCTCGGCGACGCTCACGCCGCTGCCTTTGGCAATGCGCTGGCGCCGGCGCGCGTTGAGGATTTGCGGATTGCGTCGTTCCTGCGGCGTCATCCCGCAAATCATTCCTTCCATGCGTCGAAATTCCTTTTCACTTTTGCTCATGTCCGCGCCCTTCATCATCTCCGAGCCGCCGGGCAACATGCCGACCAGGTTTTCGAGCGGGCCGAGCTTTTTCATCTGGCGCAGTTGTTCCAAAAAATCATCGAGCGTGAACTGCCCCTTGCGCATCTTTTCTTCCATGCGCTTCGCTTCATCAAGGTCCACGGCCTCGGCGGCCTTTTCCACCAGGCTTACGACGTCGCCCATGCCGAGGATGCGCTGGGCCATGCGTTCGGGAT
>QHOP01000014.1:2527-8685 GCA_003219345.1 Verrucomicrobiota bacterium | reverse complement strand
CGGACATATCTTTGTCGGCCCTTACATGAAACTGGAACCGGACCTGGCGTTCGTGCTGGAAGACCTGCGGGGCGTCTGCGGTTACGTGCTGGGGGCGCTCGACTCGAAGAAATTTTACGACGCTTATCTCAATCAGTGGCTGCCGGGAATCCGCAGCCAACACCCCGAGCCGGCCGGTGCCCCGGCGACGTGGACGCGGACGCAAAAGGTCTATTACGAGTATTACCACCCGGACATTTTTCTGCCCGATCCTTACGATCAATACCCGTCGCACGTGCACATCGACCTGCTGCCGCGCGCCCAAGGGCGCGGGTTGGGGGCGGCGATGGTGAACGTGTTACTGGAGGAACTCGTGGCTAAAAGTTCGCCCGGCGTGCATCTTGGAATGGGCGCAACGAACGCGCGCGCGGAGCGATTTTACAAAAAGCTCGGGTTCACCGAACTTGCGCGCGCCGGTGGTGTGCTTTACCTGGGAAAACGATTGCCGTGAAAATGCGTCCGAAAATAGCAGGGCGCGGTGACCTCGCGGCCCGGCGAGCTGAGGACAGCCCGCCTTACTTCGAGGTTTCATGGGTGGTTCCGACCTCCAACTGTGGACGCACATCGGAGCCATGAAGCGCGACGCTGACAACGTAGGGCAGGAGTTTCGCCTGCCGGGTCGGGCAGCATCCCTCCCGCCCAAGCGCTCTGCGGGCAAGGATGCCCGCAATACCGGCAGCCAGGATGACTGCCCTACGATCGCACCGTTCATGGCTTGAAATCTCGGACCGAGATTCTTTTTACTGAGGTGAGTCATAACACATCTGTCTTTATCGGCATTGACGGCGGCGGCACGCACAGTTTTGCAGTCGCCGTTGATTCCTCTGGCAAGCTGCTGGCCGCGGCCAGAGCGGGCTCGCTGAATTTCTTTAGCTCAGGCCTGCCGACCGCGCGGCGCAACTTGAAAATGTTGGTCGGCTTGCTCGAGCGACAACTCCCGCCGAACATCCAATGCAAAAGGGCCGTCGTCGGTTGCGCCGCGCTGTTTTCCGGCGCAAGCAAAAGCGAGCAGGAAAAATTGTGTCACGGCATTTTGCCGTTGGCGCGAACGCGCGTCGTCAGCGATTGTCAGACGGCTTGCTTCGGTGCGACGCTGGGTGAACCAGGAGTGGTCATCATCTCCGGCACCGGCTCGATTGTGCTGGCCCAAAACGAAGTCGGAAAATCCAGGCGTGTCGGCGGCTGGGGCCACATTCTGGGCGACCCTGGCAGCGCTTACTGGATTGCATTGGAATCAGTAAGGGCTGCCATCGCTGCGGAAGAAGGACTCGGTCTCAAAACCAGCTTGGGCCGGGCCATTCGCCGCTGGTTCAAGGTCAAAAAGCTGACCGAGATTGTGCCGGCGATATATCGACCGGACTTCGCCAAGGAAGAACTTGCCGCGCTCGCTGAGCGCGTTGCGAAGGAAGTCGCCGGACGCGATGCCGTGTTCTGCGACATTTGTCGTCGCGCGGGCCGGGAACTGGCATCGCAGGCGTTGGCCGCCGCGAGACTGGCGCGGTTGAAGGCGTGCCCGTTGCCGGTTTATCTCGTCGGCGGGGTGTTAGCTCGCAACAGTTTGGTTCGCGCCAACCTTGTGGCTGCGTTGAAAAAGTCGTGGCCTGTCCGAATCGAAGAGCCGAGGCTGTCTCCTTTGTCTGGCGCCGCGGCGATGGCACTGAGGGATGCCGGGGTTGAGGTGACCGACCGGGTCGTTGCAACCATTGCGAGGTTTGATCAGATTGAACGAGTCCGGCGCCCTCGGCAGTTGTAGCGCAGACTTCCGATCTGCAAGTTGCGAGGCGTCCTTGCCTCGCGTCCCTTGAAGCTGGCAAATTGGCGCTCGCGCGCAGGATGCGCCGACTGCATGTTTGATGAACGCCTACGAAAAATATTACGCCGCCGCGCGCGAGCAGTTGGAAAAAGTCTTCGCGACTCAGCGCACGGTGATTGAGCAGGCTGCCGCGTGGCTCGGCGAAGCGCTGGCGAACGACCGCTGGCTCTACGCCTTCGGCACCGGCCATTCGCACATGCTGGCCGAGGAAATTTTTTATCGCGCCGGCGGTCTCGCGCACGCGGTGCCCCTCCTCGACGACCGCCTCATGTTGCACAAGGAAGCCATCGCGGCGACTTACCTCGAACGCCAGGAAGGCTACGCCGCCGGGCTGCTGAAGCTCTACCCGGTCGAGCGCGGTGACGTGCTGATCGTCGCCTCAAATTCCGGCAGAAACGCCGTTCCGGTTGAGCTGGCGTTGCTGGGACGCGAGCGTGGCATGAAAGTCATCGTCATCACCAACCTCGCGCACACGCGCGCCTGGCCGTCGCGTCAGTCGTCAGGAAAGAAACTGGCGGACGTCGGCGAGCTGGTCATCGACAACGGCGGCGTGGAAGGCGACGCTTGCGTCGAGCTGGCCGGAATGCCGTCGGCTATCGGGCCGACTTCGTCCATCACCGGCGCGTTCATTGTGAACGCGATCGTCGTTCAGGGGATCGAAAACGCACTGGCCCGCGGGGTCGCGCCGGAGATTTACATCAGCAGCAACACGGATGGCGATGACCACAACGGCAAACTTCTACAGAAATACGCCCGCCGGATAAGGCATCTTTGAGGCGTGGCGCCTGAAGGGGGGCGCATCTGGATGCCACCACCATCGTGGAAGCCCTCCCGCACCCTTTCCATGAACCGCCCCCTCACCCCTTCCCTCTCCCCCTCGGAGGGGGAGAGGGTGCCCGAAGGGCGGGTGAGGGGGATGGTTTATGGTCCCGATGCGTGCGCAAAAGCGAAAGGAGGCTTCCCATGAACCCGGACGAACATCCAACATCGAACATCCAACGCCCAACATCGAATGCCAGGCAAACGACGAAGCATTTGCCTCCACTCCATTGCGGATGTCCGCTATGATGGCGACATGAGCGTGTTGGCAATCCGAGAGTTTCATCAACGTCTGAACGCGCGCTTCACGGAGCTGAACGGCATGGAGGTCGTCGAGCACTACGGCGACCCGCCAAGCGAACACGCGGCGCTGCGCGAGGCGGCGGGCGTTCTTGATTTGAGCTTCCGTTCGCGCCTTTGCCTGACCGGCGCCGACCGCCAGAAATTCCTGAACGGGCAGGTCACCAACAACGTGAAGGACCTGAAAACGGGTGAAGGATGTTATGCCGCGCTGGTCAACGCCAAGGGCAGGATGCAGAGCGACCTGAACATTTACATTCTGGCAGACGAAATCCTGCTCGACTTCGAACCGGGTTACGGCGCAACAGTGGCTCAACGGCTCGAGAAATACATCATTGCCGACGACGTGCAGGTGGTGGACGTGGCAGCGCACTACGGTTTGATCAGTGTTCAGGGACCGGAGGCGAGCGAGGTGATTCGCGCCTGGGGTTTCGAGAGATCGGCTGTGAAACCCACCCCTGACCCCTCCCGAGAGGGGAACGAGCCAACTGCGGGCGCGACACCTCTCCCGGCCTTTGGAACGGCTGGGGCTGGGTTCGTTCAGCTGCCGACCAAGCCTGCGAATTTTGTCTCCTTCAAAGCTCCCACACTCGGCGAAATTTATTTGATGAATTTGCCGCGAATCGGTTCGGCAGGTTTCGACTTGTTCGTGCCAACCGCGGCACTCGGCGCAGTCGCTGACAAACTCATCACTGCGGCGAAGGCGGTCGGCGGTCGCGCGTGCGGTTGGCAGGCCTTGGAGATGGGGCGCATCGAGGCCGGCATTCCGCGGTTTGGTGTCGATATGGACGAAACCAATCTTCCTCCGGAAGCCGGCATCGAAGGGCGGGCGGTCAGTTATACCAAAGGTTGCTACATCGGCCAGGAAGTTATCGCTCGCGTTCGCACCTACGGCCAGGTGGCCAAGGCACTGCGCGGATTGCGGCTCGCCGATTCGATTAAAGTTTTGCCGCAAAAGGGCGATAAGCTTTATCGGGGAGATAAAGAGATCGGCTTTGTCACCAGCGCGGTGGCTTCGCCGACATTGAAGTCCAATGTCGCCCTCGCTTACGTCCGTCGCGAGCACAATGGGATCGGCACGGAACTGACATTGCGCTCCAACGAAGGCGAAAGTCCGGCGCGCATCGTGGAATTGCCGTTCAAAAAATCTTAGCGTGACAACGCCGCAGCTTCGTGGCACACCAAGCCGATGAAGAAATTCTGGTTCAGTTGCGTGATGGTTCTTTCGCTTGGCCTGGCAATCGCCTTCGGCCAGGCCGACAAGAAAGAAGGTGAAAAGAAGGACGATAAAGAAGCCAAACCGGCCAAAAGCGACGCCAAAGAAGTGGCCGTGATCAAGACGACCGAAGGCGAGATGGTCGTTGAATTCTGGCCGGAAGTCGCGCCCAAAACGGTCGAGAATTTCAAAACGCTCGCTAAAAAGGGATTTTACGACGGCACCTGTTTTCATCGCGTGATCAAAGGCTTCATGATTCAAGGCGGTGATCCGCTTACGAAAGATCCGAGCAAGGAAGACCATTGGGGTGAAGGCGGCCCGGGCTACCAAATCAAGGCGGAGTTCAACGATCGTTCCCACGTCCGGGGTGTCATTTCGATGGCCCGCTCGTCAGACCCGGACTCCGCCGGCAGTCAGTTTTTCATCTGCCACGGCAACCCGACGTCCCTGGATCACAAGTATACCGCGTTTGGCAAGTTGCTCAAAGGCGATGATGTGTTGGAAAAGATAGCGACCACGAAAACACATCCTCCGGACAGGCCGGATAAACGCATCGGTATCGAGAGCGTCAAAATCCTCCCGGCTGATTCGGCGAAGTAATCCAACGCGGAAGGAACTCCGTGAACGAAGTCGCCGTCATCAAAACCACCGCGGGCGAAATGGTAATCGAATTCTGGGTCGACGTCGCGCCGAAGACGGTTGAAAATTTCAAAAAACTCGCGCGTGAGGGTTTTTACGATGGCACGGCCTTTCATCGCATCGTCAAAAACTTCATGATTCAGGGCGGCGATCCGTTGACCCGGGACGCCCAGGCGGAAGGGCGTTGGGGCACCGGCGGCCCGGGGTACCAGATCAAGGCCGAGTTCAACAACAAGTCGCACGTGCGCGGCGTCATCTCGATGGCGCGCTCGCAACATCCCGACTCGGCCGGCAGCCAGTTTTTCATCTGCCTCGCCGACGCGAGGTTCCTCGACCGGCAATACACGGCGTTTGGCCAACTGATCAGAGGGGACGAAGTGCTCCGCGTCATCGGCGATACTCCGGTGACGTCGTCGAACAGTGGCGAGCAAAGCAAGCCGACCTCGCGAGTTGGCGTGGAGAACATTAAAATCATTGCGGCGGATTCGGTGTAGCGATTTACGATTTGCGAATTACGATTGACGCGCTCTGATGAAACTCGAGCCGGGCGACGAATCATTTGGCGCGTAAATCGTAATTCGTAAATGGCATGCACGCTTCCGAACTGGCCAAACTTCTGGTCTCCCTGGGTTGTCCGCAGGAAAAATCGACGGAGATGGCAAGCCAGCTCGACAAGCGCGCCCGTCAGCTCGCCGAGCAAAAGGGCAAGACCTACGAGGAAGCGATGACGCATTTGCTCGACTTGATGAAGCAAGGCTGGGCGGCCAGGGAGAAAGGATTGTAGAGTGGTTGCCAGAAATCATTTCCGGATAAGCCGCGTGTCCCCTCACCCGGTCCCTCTCCCCTTCCGAAGGGGAGAGGGTGCCCGGAGGGCGAGTGAGGGATCCGTCCTGCTGCCTGAGCGGAAATTATTTTTGGCAGTCGCAATAGATTTACAAATTACACAGGCAAGGTAACGAAAGGGCATCGGCGCCGAATTCCATTCGTAGATCAAAAATCGCAAATCTCAAATGATTAAGCCCTGGCAAAAGATCAGTTCCAAACTCCTCGGCGATTTTCGCATCTTTACGCTTCGTTCAGACCGCAAGGTTTCACCGCGCAACGGCACTGAGCACGAAGTGTTCGTGATCGACGCCGTCGATTGGGTGAACGTCGTCGCCGTCACGCCGGACAATCATCTGGTGATGGTCGAGCAATATCGTCATGGCACGAACACGGTCGAGTTGGAAATCCCCGGCGGGATGGTGGACCGCGAGGACGCGTCGCCGGTGGCCGCAGGCGTGCGCGAGTTGCGCGAAGAGACCGGCTACGAAGGTGAGAACGCGCGAATCC
>QHOP01000014.1:0-2508 GCA_003219345.1 Verrucomicrobiota bacterium | reverse complement strand
TGATCACCCGGCTCCTCCCCGTCGCCGATTTTCCGCGCCTGGCCGCGGAGGGAAAGATTCGGCACTCGCTGGTCGTCGTTGCACTGTATCACTTTGAACTGCGGCTGCGCGGGTTCAAAGAGCCTGGGAATTGGGCTAACCCGGATATTTCACAGACCGATTGAAACCCAGACAGGTTGTAGCCGCCGACGCAAGGAGGCGGAGTGTCGGCAGCCGCGGTCAGATCCGCCTCCTTACGTCGGCGGCTACGAGTCCTGTGAAAGATGGGGGCTAACCCCTGGCTTGCCTGACCTTTTCCTTTTTCTCCTCCAACTCGGCCCGGAGAGTCTTACGGTCACTGATGAGTTGTTTTTCCAATTGTTCAATCGCCTCGCCATCGCCTTTATCCACCGCTTTGGCAATTTCGCCTTTCACGAAAATTTCGCGATCAGCAACCTTCGCTTTGTAGATCGATTCCAGTTCGGCGATTTCTTTCTTCTGTTGTTCCGTGAGTTTGGTCGTGGGCGACGATTTGCTCAGTCGCTCCATCGCAAGTTCATAGGCGGTTTTCATAATTCGATTGTCAGTGGTTCGTGGTTGGTTGTCAGTAACGCGGTGTCGCCAACTCCTGCCACTGGCCACTGACCACGGACAACTGGCTAAACCGGCGGCTTCTTCTTCCACGGCATGTCCGGAAACTTGCTCGGCAGTTTGACATTCTCCAGCTTCGGCCGGGCCATTTGCAGTTCCGAGTCGCTCGCTCCGCCCGGCGACGGTTCGGGCGGCGCCGGGTTGCCTTTCCACGATGCGATGCGCGCTTGCAGGCCGTGATGCTCGGCGGTCTTCTTGTCGCCGGCCTTCATGTAAAACAGCGAGAGGTTCGTGTGAACGAGTTGCTCGTTCGGACGGAGCTTTTCGGCCTTGTGACCTTCGGCGATGGCCGTGGCGTAATCGCCTTTGCGATAGTACGCCATACCGAGAGACAGTTGCGCGTCGAAGTGCGCCGGGTCTTCCGCCAGGATCGCTTTGAACTTCGCGATGGCGGTGTCATAGTCGCCCATGCTGAAGTCGAACATCGCGTCGTCGTATTGTTCCTGGAGCATGGGCATAAATCGATTAACCGTGATCTCTCGCTTGCGCTGTTCGCTCAAGTTCGCTTTCATTCACACCAGTTGTATCGTGCGCTGCTCAGGGTGAGATTGCAAGCAGCCAGACAACAACCAGGCTCCGAACGGACC
Organism: Verrucomicrobiota bacterium; assembly: GCA_003219345.1. Classification (GTDB taxonomy): domain Bacteria; phylum Verrucomicrobiota; class Verrucomicrobiia; order Limisphaerales; family AV2; genus AV2. Next base: position 1,291 of record QHOP01000014.1, on the reverse strand, counting down.
GCCTGTGCCAACGACGCAGACAGCGTGAGTTTGCCGATCCAAATCATCTCGACGGATTTCGACGGGACGTTTTTCGCGGAGTTTGAAAATCCGCCCGTGCCGGAGGAACTGCAGCGCCTGATTGGGCGTTTGCAGGAGGCCGGGGCCAGGTGGGTGATCAATACCGGTCGCGACCTTTCGAGTCTGCTGGAGGCGCTGGCGCGCGCCCATCTCCGCGTGCGCCCGGATTTTCTCGTGGTGGTCGAACGCGAGATTTATGTCCACGAAAAGGCGCAGTATATCGGGCTGGAGGATTGGAACCGCGCTTGCGCTCAAGCGCACGCAGAATTGTTTGCCCGCGTCCGCGCCGACATGCCCCGGCTGGTGGCCTGGGTGAACGAACGCTTCGACGCCGCGGTGTATGAAGATTCGTATTCTCCTTTTTGCCTCGTCGCGGAGAACAACGGCGACGCCGACCTCATCCACGATTATCTAAACGAGTATTGCGCCCAGGTGCCGAACCTGACCGTGGTGCGCAACGATGTTTACGCGCGCTTCAGCCACCGAGCCTACAGCAAAGGCACGGCGTTGTCTCAAATCGCGTGTCGATTGGGCGTCAGCCGCGACCACGTTCTCGCCGCGGGTGATCACTTGAACGACTTGCCGATGCTCTCGCGCGAGCACGCACGCTGGTTGGTGGCGCCGTCCAACGCCATCGAGCTGGTCAAAGAGTCTGTTCGGCGTCAGGAAGGGTTCGTCAGTGACGAGCCGCACGGCTGCGGCGTGGCGCGCGGCGTGGAGTTTTTTCTCGATTCATCGGCGCGGCACGCAACCCATCTTAACTCAAAGACCTGAGGAATTAATCGTCCTAATCCTGCCCGTTTCCGGTTGTTTGAGCGGATTTCAAATTCGCCGCAACCGATTCGTTTTCAAATGGATACGGCTTCAGATAAACGTTTGACAGCGAGACCCGCAATGTTAGTGTGACACTGCAATTGATCTGGCGCCTTCCAAAAATTCAAATGCAGGTGCGAAGCTGCCGGCAAACATCAGAACAGTTAATTGAATTCATTTCATGAGCGAAGCAACCATGACCGCCCCCACCTCGGGCGGCCGACCCAAAGTCTCGAAGATATCCGAAGCGGTCATTCGGATCGCGGGTAATTCTCAGGACGGCATTCAGGCCATCGGCGGCTTTCTGGCGCGACTCGCCGGACGGAGCGAACAGGAAGTCATGACCTTCATGACAATTCCTTCCACCATTTCCGGTGGGCCGTCTATTTTCCAGGTGCGCGTCGGCTCCGGCGAAGTG
>QHOP01000194.1 GCA_003219345.1 Verrucomicrobiota bacterium | reverse complement strand
TCACTGGTTTTACAACGTCATCGGCGTCGGCGGACGCGCGCTGCCAGCACCGATCGCTGGTCGTTAGCTTGCATCAGCACACCGCATGAAAATCGCACTGCTGGTTTTCGTTGGCCTCATCGTGGTGGCAGTTATCGCCTACTTCCTGCTATTCCCGCGCAATACGTTCATCAGTTTTTCCAGACCGAGCGGAGGCACAGTCACGTTTTCGCGCACTGGTGTTTCGTTAGAGGCTGCACCAGACCATTACGCCACGAACGGATTCGAGCACATCAAGCCGTATGTAGCCCGTTTGCTCGTGCCCACAAACCGGTTCAAGTTTTTGCACATTTTCACGCCAGACGGCAATCGTGGTTTCGGGTTCAGTGCGAGAGACGGCTTGGTGCAGGCAGGTCTGAGCGTGGAGTGGCGACAGGAGGCGCAGAGAGAGGCTGCTATTCGCGCATTTTTCAGTTCGCTTGGCATCGCGCCATCCCGCGACTACCTTGCAGGCAATGGCGGAGTCCCCGACGCCACGCGGATTTTGGATTATCCGATCGCAGGAAGCACCGCTGAAGTGACGGCGCTCACGGAGCGCATCTTGCAGGAGTTGTGCGGCGTCTCACCGACAGAGGCATTGGACATTAGTTACGGAGACAAATGACCGTGCGATGAATTGAACGCTTCGAAGACGGTCGGCGACCTAATACCAAGCGAGGCCAATCAATTGCCCATGCCAGAACCCACCGCCGCGCTTGATGAAATCTTCAACGTCGTGGACGAAAGAAGTGCGGTCGCGAAACTTCTATGATGCGGTGTCTATTGTTGACGAGCTGGTAATGCCGGAATGGCTGTCAGCAGCAGAGAGGGCCAGCACTGAAGCGATGCTTGTGAAACTGATTTCACGGCGAAAGTCGCGCAACCTTGCGAGCTAACACGAGCGGAAAGTCTCGGATTATCGTGCCCTGTTCTTATTGAGTTTATTCGTTTGCATTTGAATTCAGGGATACTTGGAAGCAGTCTGGATTCATATGAACTCACACGAACTTATCTCTGAATCGGAATGCGATCGTTCGCCCACCACGCGGCGCCAGTTCCTCCAGCAGGCGGCCGGCCTGGCCGCGGGAGCCGCGGTTTTGTCCGAACTGCCACCGCAGGCGCGCGCGGCGAACACTTCCGCCCCTTCAAAGTTGCCAACCATCAGGCTTGGACCGCACGAAGTCACGCGCCTTATCATCGGCGGCAATCCCATTTACGGCTATTCGCACTTCAATAATATCCTTAGCCAGTACCGAACCGCCTGGCACACGCCCGAACGCGTCCTCGAATTGCTCAATCGGTGCGAAGCCGAAGGCATCAACACCTGGCAAAACAGTTACGCCGAACCCGCGATCGTGCGGGAGATCGGTTCGCGCAGAGCATAGTTCGGCTCGGCACAGCCGCTGGCGTGAATGAGAGAACTCGTCACAGCTCGAAGCAGGACCCCCCTTCCGGGGAAGCGCGTCCGGCAACGTCTGACGCCAGTGCTGTGGCTTTGTGTTTTCTCCTGGAGTTGCGTGGGTGAGCGCGACCGGCCTTTGGCGGAGCCAATGGAGCTGGTGTGTCGGGTAGTGGATGCTGCGACCGGGCGCGCGATTCCCGGCGCGCGCGTGAGGTTTGACTTCCCAGCCGTCAATACCACATCGAATTCCTACCAAACGGACGCTTCGGGCCAGTGCCGGATCAAACCGGCCACCTCCGCAACGGCGGGACCTCCTCTCTGGTGTCTTGCCGACGGATATGCGGCAAAAAAAATCGAATGGGATGAAATCGAACCAATCGTGGCTTCCAACAGTTTCTCGGTGAAACTGGAAAGCGGGAGCAGCGGCGGCGGCCTGATTCTGGACGAACGCGGTCAGCCTCTTGCCAACGCGCAAGTATTTGTTCAGAGCGCGCTCGAAGGAGGCCGGACTCAGGTTTTCAGCCCGGACGACTTCCATTTTGAACAGACGGGCATGGACGGCCGTTGGACCTGCCGGCATCTGCCCGCCCAGCTCAAAGACACAACCTTGCGCGTACTGCACGGCGGTTTTGCCCCGGTCATTCTTGAACTGGACAGAGGCGCTACGGACGGAAGCCGGAGCCTTTCGGCGGAAGAATTACGAAGTGGCACAGCGATTCTATTCGCGCAGCGCGGCGTGACAGTGACAGGGGTCGTTGTTGATTCACTGGGCAAACCGGTCGAAGGGGCGAAGATTCTGAGCGAGGACTACCCCATTTGGACTCCGGTTGATGGGAGGTTCACCCTGAAGAACTGCCGGCCGGGAGAGAACGCCGCGCTGATCCAGGCAAAAGGATTCGCCCCGCAAATCAAGACCTTTGACGTCGCCAAGACGTCCGAAGCGATGCGTTGGGAATTGACGCCAAGTCCGGGATTGAGACTGAAGGTGACGGATTCCCGCGGGCGGCCGCTCCCCAACGTGGCGGTCAAAGTCGAGAAATGGTCCGGCCCAATCCCACGCGAATGGCGTTCCCTGACGGACGTTGACGGACGGATGACCTGGTATGGGGCGCCGACGAGCAACGTGTTCTACTCCATAACCAAACCGGGTTTTGAGCCGTTGACGGCACAACCTTTGGCGGCGGACGGACGCGAACGGATGGTAAAGCTGCGCAAGACTCTGACTGTGTCAGGCCGTGTGACCGATGCGATGAGTGGCGGAATGGTCGGCGATTTTCTTGTCGTTCCAGGCAGAGTTCACGACGATCATCATCACTGGGACAAACCACTCGCGTTGAACGCATCTGGCGGACAGTTTACCGTCACGTTGCCTGGAGCGGGTCTCCCACATGTTCTGAAGGTCCAGGCGGACGGCTACTATCCGGAAGTATCCCGCCCGTTCCGCGACGATGAAGAGGACGCGATGGTGGACTTTGCGCTGCAGCGGGGCGAGAAGGTCAGCGGGATTGTTCATAACGCAAACAACCGACCGGTCGGCGACGCCTCGATTGCCCGGACCGGGGGCGGGAAGGCGGTCTTGCTCGGAAACGGTCAATTCGACGAACACGACCAAAGTGACGTTCAAAAAACGGACGACGCGGTCCTGTCCAGGAGCTTGGCACATCGTCCGTGGTTGTGCTCCGGCCCTGGGGCCGACTCGAAGGAACGCTGCTCATTCGCGGTCAGCCCGCGGCCAACGAATTGGTCGGCCTGAGCAAACTCGGCTCGCAAACCTTCTTGTTTCACATGAACGCCTTCACCGCCCTCACCGACAACCAAGGACGATTTACCATCGAAAAAATTCCGACGGGCCGCCACTTGATCGGGCGTGTCATTCGCGCTCAATTCAGTCACGCGCGCGCAGTCGAGATTCAACCGGGAAAATCCACCCGGCTGATCATGGCCGGCTCAGGGCGCACGGTGGCCGGCCGCGTTTTGGCGTCGGACGAATCCGCTGATTGGGAGGGATGGAACCATCCGGCTTTTCTTCGAGCCAGCGTGCCGCCGCTCGAACAGCCTGAATTCAAAGACCCAGCGCAGCAACGAGCCTGGCAGCGCGCCTATTGGAGTTCCGCGGCCGGCCAGGCCCGGCAAATCGCCAATGTTCCTTACGTGTTAACGCTGGAATCGAATGGGCGCTTTCACGCGGACGACGTGCCGCCGGGCGATTACGACCTGGAAATCCATTATCACCAAGCTCCCGCGAGCTCGGATGGGCCGGAGAACTGCCGCGGCATCTTGAAACGGAGGATCACAGTTCCAGAGGCGCCGCCGGGCCAACCGTATGCTCCCTTTGAGATCGGGACAATCGCGCTGTCTCTTAAAGCGACCGGTGAATGAAAAAATTTTCCAGAAACCCCCTTGACAATCTCGTACAAATGTAAAAATTTAAACCCATTCTTGGAACGCGCTAATGACTATGACCGAAAAAGAACTGGCCAGTCTCGGAGCGGCCGAAGCGGAAATCCTCAAGATTGTTTGGGAGTTGAAGGAAGCCACAGTCCAGCAAATCTGGGAGCGACTTCCCGCGGAACGGAACATCGCTCCCACCACCGTGCAGACCGTGCTTCGACGTTTGCGCCAGAAAGGCTACGTCAAGTCTTCTGCCGAGGGCAAGGCGCACACTTTTTCGCCGGCGATCAAACCGGAACGGGTCATTTCGAAGACGGTCGGCGACCTGGTAAACCGCTTTTTCGGCGGTGACGCCGTGCCGCTGCTGATGCACCTGGCGCGGACCCGGAAAATCGCCCGCGAGGACCTGAAGCGCTTGCAAGACCTCCTCAAACGGCCAAAAACGGAGAACTAGATGTCGGCCGCGCTGCACCATTTTGCCGATTACCTCGCGAGCCAAAGTTGGCAATTGGCGCTGGGCTTTGCGCTGGTCGCGGGGCTCTGTCGGGCGCTGCGAAACGCCAGCGCGCACTGGCGTTATCTGCTCTGGATCGCCCTCCTCTTGAAATGCGTCCTGCCCGCGGCGATTCTGGTTCCGTTGCCGGATTGGCACCCGCAGGAGCGCGTGCCGATGGCGAGCCACGAAGTCGCATCGACCCGGAGCACTCAGCCGCCGGCCGCGGCGGTCCAACCTTTCGTTTCCAATTCCCGCCAGCAAGAATCCCTGAGCGTCTGGCAGCGTCTGGACATTCGCGATTGCCTGCTGACTGTCTGGGGAGCGGGCGCGATCATCCTTCTGGCAGTGGCGACCGCAAAAGCGCTCCGGATTCAACGGGACTTGAAACGCGAGCGCACCCTGCCGGACATGGAGTTGGAATGCGAGTTTCTGGACCTGATGAACGCGCTTGCTCTTCGCAGCCGGCCCAAGCTCTGTTTGATTCGTGGCCTCAGCCAGCCGTTCGTCTGGGGCGTCTTCCACGGTTGCATTTACTTGCCGCAGGGTTTCGCCGGGCAAGGAACTGCCCGGCAACGCCGGCTGGTGATGGCCCATGAACTCGCTCACGTGTTGCGCTGGGACGCGTTCGTCAACTTTTTGCAGGTCTTGGTCCAGGCCCTGTTCTGGTTTCACCCCCTGGTTTGGTGGTTGAACGGAATGCTCCGGCACGAACGCGAAAAATGTTGCGATGAAATGGCGATTGCCAGTTTGCGGGTGGATTCTCGCGAATACGGGTCCGCCATCGTTGACCGGCTGGCGGCGCATTTTGAACCCGCCTGTCCGCCCTCGTCGCTTGCGATCTCGGGTCGCGCAAAAGACCTGGAGGACCGCATCCAAAGCATTCTCCGGCCAAACCGGGTGTTTCACCGGCGCCCAACCCGGCTGGCCGTGGTGAGTGTCCTCTCGCTTGCGGCCTGCATCGTGCCGGTGCGCTTTTCGACGACAACCCAGGCGCTAACGGGAATGGCCGAGACCGCAGCCCAGCGCGCGGCAATCGATCTGAGGCCTTATTTCAACGCGATGCTGGTGGAAAGCTGGCTGCCTGGGAGCGGGGAAAACAGTCTGAGTGAACTGACCGCCGGCGCCAGCGAACTGGGCGGGGTGCCCTTCGAGGTTGAGGGAGTGATCCAGTTGACCGATGGGGGGACGAACGGACTTGGGCGGCGTTTTGCGTCCGCCGTGGACAGCATCAAGGTGCGGCGCAGCTTCGATCGACTTCACCTGTTGCACGCTACCAACGGCAAGGACAAGGATGGCGCGCTGGTGGCGAGGCTGGTGGTGCATTACGCGGACGGCGGCCAGGCGGAGATTCCGATCCGCTACGGAGAAAGAGTGCGCGACTGGCGTTTCCGGGAGTTTGAACCGGTGCATGACCCGGCCACGGCGATGGCGTGGACGGGCAGCAACCCAAGGGCGCGCGCGCAGGGGGCATCGCTCCGTCTCTATCGAACGACCTGGAAAAATCCACGGCCTGCGGTTCAGGTTTTAAGCGTTGATTACGTTTCCGCGGCGTCGAAAACGGCTCCGTTTCTCGTGGCCATGACCGTGGATTAGATTGCCCCGGGACAAGCTGTCGTCATGACAAAGAACGACTGGAGACAAACAAGAAGCGGACTCAACTAGTACAATTGTACACATTGCAAACCAGAACCCCATGAGTGAAAGGAACCATGCTTACGCTGACTGCCGAACGATCACCCACAACACCGACTAAGTCGGCGCCGATGAACCTCAAGGCGATTGAAGCCCTGGCCGCGCATCGCGAGGCGCTGCTGCGGCAACTCAGCCGGGTGATTGTCGGCCAAAAAGAAGTCATTGAGAATGTCCTTTTGACCATCTTCTGCGGCGGCCATGCGCTGCTGGTGGGCGTGCCTGGCCTGGCCAAGACGCTCCTCATACGCTCGCTCGGCAGGGCGCTGGCCCTTTCCTTCAGCCGGATTCAGTTCACGCCCGATTTGATGCCCTCGGACATTACTGGCACTGAAATCATTGAGGAAGACTCGGCGACCGGGAAACGGCGGCTGGAGTTTTTGCCGGGGCCGATCTTCGCCAACCTGGTTCTGGCCGACGAAATCAACCGCACACCGCCCAAGACACAAGCCGCCATGCTGCAAACGATGCAGGAACACGAAGTCAGCGCGGGCACAAAGACCTACCGGCTGCCGCGGCCGTTTCACGTGTTTGCGACACAAAACCCGATCGAAATGGAGGGCACGTACGTCCTGCCGGAGGCGCAAGCGGACCGGTTCATGTTCTCCGTCAATTGCAATTACCCTTCAAACGACGATGAAGCCATGGTGGTGCGCAACACGACCGGGGTTGAAACTCCCCAACTCGAACCCGTGCTCGATGCCGCGCAAATTTTGGAGGCCCAAAAACTGGTCCGGGCGATGCCGGTTTCTGATGAGGTGATCCGATACGCGGTGCGCCTGACGGCGCGGACCCGGCCTGAAGATGCCGGCGCGCCGAAGTATGTGAAAGAATTCGTCCGCTGGGGCGCAAGCCCGCGCGCGTCTCAATACCTCGTCCTTGGCGCGAAGGCCCGCGCCGCGGTGTCCGGCCGGACCTGCGCGGATTACGAAGCCGTCAGGTCCGTCGCTTACGAAGTATTGCGACATCGAATCATTGCCAACTTTCACGCGCGCGCCCAGAAGGTGACGCCGGTCGAAATCATCGAGAAACTTCTCAAAGAGGTCCCCGCGGACGAAAGCTGACGCCATGCGAGACGGCCCGATCATTGAAGCTCCACTGCTCAACTCTCTGGGCGACCTGTCGCTCGTGGCGCGGACCGTCGTCGAGGGTTTCTTGAGCGGTTTGCATCGAAGTCCGTTTCTGGGTTACAGCACCGAGTTCGCCTCGTATCGTCCCTACATCCAGGGGGACAATCTCAGGCATGTCGATTGGAAAGTTTGGGGCCGCACCGACGAGCTTTACGTCAAACAATTCGAGGACGACACCAATCTCTGCGCTCAAATCCTGCTGGACACCAGCGGATCGATGGATTTCGGGAACCCGAACAAATTTCATTACAGCCAGACCCTCGCGGCGGCGCTGGCTTATTTGATGGTGCGGCAGCATGACGCGCCCGGATTGACCCTTTTTGGAGCGGGCGCGGTTCAGGCGCTGCCCAGCCGCAGCAACTACTATCATCTGGATGACGTGTTGCAGATGCTGGCCAATGCCAGGGCGCACGGGCCAACCCTCATCGGCGCCGACTTGTGGAACGTGCTCGAAACTTTCACACGTCGCGGAGTCGCCCTCGTGATCTCGGATTTGTTCGGGACGGGCGACAGCATTTCCGAACTGCTCCGCCAACTCCAAATCCAACGTCAGGAAATCATCGTGTTGCACATTGTCTGTCCGGAAGAAGCCGATTTCAACTTCGAGGGCGATTACCTGATGGAGGACAGCGAAACAGACCAAAAACTCTCCGTCCACGCCGGAGCGTTTCGGAAGGAGTACCAGCGACGATTCGGCGAGTTTTGCGAGCGCGCGAAACAGGAATGTGAAAAGCTTGAAGCGGATTACCGGCGTCTCCGCACCGACACACCGCTGGAACAGGCGCTGACCCTCTATTTGGAGGAGCGAACGACGCTATAGCCTCTATGTCACGCCTGTTTTTCACCCACTGGACCCTGCTCGCCGGCTTGTCGGCTCTGATCATTCCCGTCCTCATTCATCTGCTGTTCAGGCGCAAAAAGCAGCGGCTCCGTTTCAGCACGCTCCGGTTCTTTCAAGAGCAGGACCAAAGGACGACCCAGCGCCGGAAGCTCCGGAATCTTGCGCTGCTTGCGGTGCGGTTGCTGTTGCTGGCCCTGCTCGTGGTTGCGTTTGCCCGGCCGTACCTGCGGGGTCCCATGGCAGCGGAGGCAGGGAAAACCCGCTGGCAAATCGTTCTGCTCATAGACCGTTCCGCCAGCATGCAGGCTGATGGACGCTGGGCAAAAGCGAGGGAGCTGATGCGAAAGCTGATCGAGCCTTTGGCCACCGGCGATCGTGTGGCTTTGGTCGATGGCGGCGCGGGTCCGAACATCATCTCCCCCCTCGCGCCGCCGGCTCAACTGAAACCGCGTTTGGACAAACTGCAGCCCGGCTTCAGCGCCGGCGACCTGGGCGCGGGGTTGCGGCAGGCGGTGAAGCTGTTATCTGCGTCCGCGACCGGCCGTTCCTCCGTCATTTATGTCATTAGCGATTTGCAGCCGGCGGCCTGTGAGAAATTGGCGGATGCCAAGGTTCCGCAAGACATCGAAATTAAAATCCTTTCAGTCGGCGAACCGGACATTGCCAACCTGGCCGTGAGTGAACTATCGATTGCCGACACCGGATCGGCCACGGTGGGCGTGAGCAATTTTTCAAGTCGGGACGCCCGGGAGGTGGAGATGGAACTGGTCATCGATGGCGATTCGTCCGTCGCTCCGTCCATCAACGTCGCGGCGGGGGCAGCCACCAACCTGGTCTTGCCCCTGCCGGATTTACCGCCCGGTTGGCACACCGTGGAAGCTCGGATTCATCCGGGCGACGGCTTTGGACTCGACGATACACGTTACCAGAGTCTTTACCTCACCGCTTCTCTGCGCGTGCTCTGCGTCGAGCAAAGGCCGGGCAAACACGGCTTTGAGCAGGAGACCTATTTCCTGGCCACAGCCCTCGCGCCGATGGCGACCCATCGCGGACCTTACCTGGTGACAAAGGTTGCGCCCGATCAACTCGCGTCCGAACTGGAGAGTTCCGAACGTTGCGCGCTCGTGATCTTGCCGGGGCTGCGGCAGGTGCCGGCGGACATGGCGCGGGCATTGCGCAACTTTGTCACCGGTGGCGGCGGAATGTTGATGTTTCTCGGTGACGGCGTCAGCGCCGGTCGTTACGACTCCGAGTTTCAGGACCTC
>QHOP01000630.1 GCA_003219345.1 Verrucomicrobiota bacterium | reverse complement strand
GACGATCATCGCGGTTACGGCGGGTTCATCCTGGAACATGGAGGCCGTCGTATTTATCACGCCGGCGACAGCGCCTATTTTGACGGCTTTAAGGAAATCGGCGCGCGTCTCAAACCCGAAATCGCCCTGCTGCCGATCGGCGCTTACTTTCCCGATTCATTTCGCCGGGTACACATGGGACCGGACGAAGCCATGAGAGTGTTCCATGACCTGCGCGCGCAGTGGCTCGTGCCGATGCACTACGGCACTTTCAAACTCTCCTTTGAACACATCGACGAGCCCCCGCGCTGGTTGCAGGAAATCGCCCGGCAAAACGGACTGAGCGATCGCGTCAAGATTCTCGAGGAAGGCGTCCCGCAAGTGTTCTGAGGGTGGCGAGGGGGCAGAGGCTGCGGATTAGAAACTCAAATGGCCCAGTGCGAGGAGGCCGTAAAACGTGTACTCGCAATCCAAATGCTCATCGCCCCAATGGCCGTGAAACGCGCCTTCGTTCCTCCACAGCGTGTCGATGAAATCAAGGCATTTCTCCTTCACCTGCTCAAAGGAAGCCTGCATCCCTGCCAACGCGTGCAGCGCCGTGGCCGTTGAAAGCAGGTCGGGCATCGGCGCGTTTGGCGCGGCCAGAAAACCGCCCGCAGAGTGACAGCGCGCCAGTAGCCAGCCGCCGACGGAAGAGTTCACCGGCAGGGACAGGTTTCGGAGGACGGTCACGGCGGCAGCCGTCGCGTTGGTCGAACCAACTTTTGGGCGCTGAGCAGCCGGAGCAACGGCAACGCGTTCGTTCGTCCACGCGCTATCAGCCGTCTCCAGAAATTTCAAACTTTGCGCCAGCCGCAATGGTTCCGGCAATTGAGCTTTCAAATCCTGATAAGCGCCCAGCGCGAGAAAACAGCCGTAAGCCGTGCCGCATTCGACGCCTGTCACCGGACTGTACCCGCCGTCCTTGCTCCGAAACTGCTCAATGCGGCGAAGAATTCTTTCCCGGAAATCGGCGGCGCAGGAGTCCGTCGAACTCCGACCTGCAATCGCGCTCCACGCGCGGGCCAGGCAGCAGAGATGCACAAAATCCAAACCTTCTCCGCTGCCGAACGATTTCAGATACGATGCAATTCGCGTAACCGGGAGTTCCGCTTGCAACGCCAACAAGCCTTCCACTCCAAAAACCGTGTAGTAAAGGTCGCTTTTACTCATGCGGTCTTTGAAGCCGCCATCGTCGTTCTGCTGCCGGCGCAGAAAACTTGCGACCAGTTCTGTGGATTCACCCAGAAGCTTCGGAGCCAGCCGCGCGACCTGCAGCATTTCGAGCCTGATGCTCACGGCTGAATGGACAGGATTTTGGCCGAAACTAACCAGCCACTGAAATTTCAGCCAACCGATTGGCCGCGTTTTTCGCCTCAAACTCCTTGCACCAGCCCTTGATTTCCGTGTCGTTGAAAATCTTGCCGATGACGCGGCGCAACAAGCCTTTCAAATTCGGATTTTCCACGTCGCGCAAGCAACGGATCGCTTCTTCCTTGTAGGTTTCATACAACTGCCGCGCCCGCTCGTCGGCCTTCAACTCGGTGTAAAGAGCCTCGATCTGCTCGGGGTTGATGCTGGCCTGGGGCGAGCGACACCAGACCGATTCAAGCTGCGCCTTCTGGTCGTTTTTGGCTTTTTCATAGGCAACGGCGAGCAACAGGCTCGGTCGAAGGCCCGCAATGTCGTTCGTCTCGCCTTTACTGCCAAGGTCGCTCAAGTCGTCGCGAATCTGGTACGCGATGCCGAGCGCTTCGCTGTAATTCGCCAGCACGTCCGCGACTTCTTCATGTTGCTCAATTCCGGCGTAGAGCGCGCCGAGTCGAAGCGCCACTTCAAATGCCGGAGCCGTTTTCTTGCGGAAAATGTCGAGGCCCATGCGCCGCCGCCAGCAACATCTGCGTTTTCTGTTCCGGAGATGCCTCGCAGGAGCCGATCAGCCGATAACCTTCGCCGATGAGCAGATCGCCGACATTGAGCGCGACGGGCACGCCGTGTTCTTCGTGCAAGGTCTTTTCGCCGTAACGCATGGCGTCGTTGTCCTCGATGTCATCGTGGATCAGCGACGCTTTGTGAAAACATTCCACCGCCAACGCCACTTTGCGAATGTCCTCCGGCAACGGCGCGCCAGGGGCTTCGCGCAGGGCCTGGTACGCCGCCACGGTCAGAAAAGGCCGCCACCGTTTGCCGGCGCGCGCCAGCCATTCGCGCGCGATTTGCTCCGTTTCCCCCTCGAGCGGGCCCATGATTTTTTCGAGCGAGTCGCCGGTGAACCAGGAATCCACTTCGTTGCGCA
>QHOP01000193.1 GCA_003219345.1 Verrucomicrobiota bacterium | reverse complement strand
ATGAGAGTCGGCGCTATCTGCTTCACAGACCGTTCCGCCACGCAGCGAACAGCCGCGTAAGGATCGTCCAAAAGCTGGGCCAGGACCGGTGGAACCCATGACCTTCCCGAAATCTGCAACGCAGGCTCCCAGCTCAGGTGCCATGCCATGAGCACGCGCTGCCCGGCGTCGCCAGCAAGCGCCAGCCGGACCGCATCCGCCACCGCGGTTTGGCCTTCGGACAGGTCGGGAATCGGATGGCCGTACCATCGCCCGAGTTGATTGGCCGTCCAGGCGAGCGGCTTGTCCAAATGGCAGAGGTTGCAGGCATTCGGCCGACCGGTCGCAAGCTGGACCGCGACCCTGGGACTGCTCACCTGATGGCTGCGGATGGCCTTGAGCACGCCGTAAGTCGTGAACGGCATGTGGCAGTTGTAGCACTGGCTTCCCGACGAGCTGGCCGGATGTCGTGTGTGAGCGACCAATTGCGCTTCCTCGCGAAGGCGCGCGTGACATTGGGTGCAGGCCCGGTTGTCTGTCCGGCTGCGCGCCAACTGAGCGTCGGGATCGCTTGAATGCAGCGAGTGGCACGAGAGACAGGAAAAGTTGCCGCCCTGGTAACAAGGGGATTCCAGCAGTCCGTTGTATTCGCGGCCACTGACGCGGATCATCCCGTCCGACCAGAAGAAGTCGCCGAGTAGATCTGGGCTGCGGGCAAGGTAATCCGCGAGTCCGGGTATCGTCTCGACTCGGGAAGGTCGGATGATCGGCGTGGTTTCCTCCAGATCATCGCCGGGTCGGTAGCGAAACCCCGTTTGACGCCACCTTTCCGACTTGTCAATCCATTTCATGGAATGGCAAAAGCCGCAGATTTGCGCTGCCCGGACGGGCTCGATCTTTTTCGGATGAACGATCTCGCTCCGCAGGACTCGCGCGTCGGGTGTCGTGGCTTGGTCCCACTCGGCCTTGCGGGCGAGGACGTGGCGTTGTCCCGGCCCGTGGCACGCTTCACAGGCGATGCCCAGCTCGCCGGCCCGCGTGTCCATCGTACGCCTTTCGCTGTCCATGCGCGGTTCAATCCCCGTCGCGTGACACCGGCTGCAGACGACATTCCAGAGTTCCGATCGGTGCGCGACGTCCGGCGGGCGGACAAACGTTGAGTTGCGCGGCACCCACCGCTTTTCCGGAATCAACCAGGTGAAAGGAAAACCGATCTGCATGTTGCCTGCGTCCCCCGGCACCCAAAAGACCTGCATGTGATGTGAACCGGTCACCAAACCGACGCGAACATCGAGCGCTTCGTGGGTGTCCTCCTTTGGCTGTTGCGCATTCATTGGGTCCATGAACCGCCCCCTCACCCGGCCTTCAGCCACCCTCTCCCCCTCCGAGGGGGAGAGGGACGGGGTGAGGGGCGGTTCGTGGGGAGCTGGCTGTTCCTTGAGGCCCTGCTCCCGCACCATGAAGCGGTCCTCACCTGCCCCTCTCCCTGCTCTCTGCCCGCCTTGCGGGGAGAGGGTAGCCGAAGGCCGGGAGAGGGGCAGCGCGTCCCCCTGCGCCGCAGAGGCCATGCGCTCCATGTGCACCCAGAATTCGTCGTTCGTCTGGCTCAACACAAATCGAACGCCGTCGTTGGTGAGCGCCACGTTGTGGAAATCGGCCTGGATGGTGTCCGCGGCCGCGATTTGCGTCATCGTCCGGTGATAACTTCGGTGCCAGCTATCAAATTGATCCTCGTGACAGGAACGGCAGGACTTCGAGCCGACATAACCGGCGGGTCCGCCGACTTGGGGCAGAGTGGAGGCGAAGGCTGCGGTGGCAACAGGCTCCTGCGCCGCGGCGGAGGATGAGTCATCCACTTTGGCCGGAGCGGATTCCTTTCGAGAACAGCCGGGAGCCAGCAACAACCAGCCGGTTGCCACCAGCACACCAGGCATTTTGACTGGCACTCGTCTTCGCACAAATCCGGTCAAAGGCATGGAGGCTGGCGATTAGGGCTTGGCCTCGGCCTTCGCTTTGACAATTCGAGCCAGCATCTCACGCACGCCGGGGTCCTTCGGGTTCTTGTTCAGCGCGGCCTTCAAGTGCGCCTCAGCCTGATCGAGATTCTGTTCTTCGATGCTGACCGAACCGAGTCCAACGTCGGCTTTGTAAAAACCCGGATTGAGCCGCAACTCGCTTTCGAATTCCGCCCGCGCTTCCGGGAATTGCTGTTCGTCGAAATGGATCAGGCCGAGATAGTAGTGGGCCTCGAACTGACTGGGATTGAGTTCCAAAGCGGTCCGAAAATGGCGCGCGGCGGCGGCCGTTTGCCCTAACGGGCCGAGCACTTTCCCCAGCGCCACGTGAGAAGTGGCGTCGTCCGGATGCGCCCGGAGAAAATTCTCGTAAAACGCGGCGGTCTCGCGTGAATCCATCAATTGTTTTTCGCGCTTCAGGATCGCCAAATCATTTGCGTCGTTGGGCAACACCTGAAACCAAAGTTCCCCCATTTCGTCCGTGCTTTGCGGCCCAAAGATGACACGCCGCGGCGGGTGGTTCGGATTGCGAATGTTGGCGGCCGAATTGTCGTAGCTGATCGAGAACTCCAACCGGGCGCCCCGCGGGAGGAGGACAGGTTGTTTGTAGCGATACTCCTCCTGCCAGTTGAAATCCCAGCGCGGAATCCACAGCAACGAGTGGGACGTGCCGTCGGGAAACGTTGCTTCGAACCGGACTTCGTGCGCCAGATAATGGGCGTGGGGCATTACTGCCAACAGTTTGACATCCGACGGAAGCTCAAAACTCCGTGTCACGGTATAATTCGTGGCGCCGGCGGGAATGTCGATGAGCTGGGCGATCAATCCCATCACAAAGGGGGTTTTACTCGGGCGGACATCCGTGAAGTAAAAACCAATCTCGGGTTGGATTGATTCCCGTTTCCCGGTGCGCTGCATGTGCATCTGGAGCACCAGATCGCTCCCTGCCTCAAGTAACCACGTCAATTCGGGCGGATTCCGCCTCGACTGCCGGCCCGGCGTCCAGGCCAGGAGATGACCGGGCGGGTGCCTGGCTGGAACGTTCATCCCGCTGAAACCGGGCTCCGACTCCCGTTCATCGAGTTGGCGGCATTGCCCCGTGCGGTCAAACAGAATGCGAACGTGGTGGACGCTCTGGTTGCCGGGGCGAAACTCGAACGCCTGCACGAAACGGTTTGAGGCAAGCGGCAAGGGCAAGACAAAGTTGCGATAAACATCCGGGCCGTCCGGGCCGAGTTCATACGGCTCAGACATCCGCACGACGAGGTCCGGCTGGCCCAGTTGCCAATCCGCAGGGAAAGTCGGGCACGGCGGCAGATCGTCGGCCTTGCCTTCCAAAACGCCGCCAGCAAGCCAAAGTTGAAAAAGTTGGACTTCCGCATCGTTCATCCGGCGCGAGTCCATCAATTCGCCATGCCCGGCTGCCGGCAGCCAGGGCGGCATGATGCGCTGGGCCGTGACCTCCCCCATTTCTTTCGCGCGTTTGCGGGCGTCGGCGTAACGCAGGAGGGAAAATGGGCCAACCCCGCCCGGACGATGACACGGGGCACAGTGACTGAAGATTACCGGTGCCAGATCGCGATTAAAGGTGATTTCACCGGCGTTGGCGGATTTCGCGCTGTCGGTCTCTGCAGCCATGACGGCCGCGACGATGGAAGCCACAAGAGTCAATATCCGCATGGCACTCGGACAATAACTCCGCTTGTCCTGTGTGTCACCGCTGAATCACGTTCTCCACCGGGCCGCGAATGTTGTGATAGCGATTCACTGCCGCTTCGCGAAGTGTCAACGTCCGGCCATCCGGCCATCGTATCTCGACCTGGTCCACGCGCTCTGCTTTGCCCAAGCCAAAATGCACTGTGTTGGCGTGTTGCGACCGATACGAATCACCGGTCACGATTTGACGCACCGAGGTTCGGCCCGAGTAACGCACGGTGACCCGCGCGCCGACAGGCGAAACACCGTTGCGCTCTTCGCGAAACCGGAAGCCGATCCAGTTTCCGGAGTCTTCCAATGTATTCTTGAATATCTGCAAGGTTTGTTTCGCTTCCGGCCATGCTTCGAACGTGGTGACCAGCAGGTCGATGCGGCCATCGCCATCGAGATCGTCGGTCACGACGCCGCGCGAGTCAGCTTCGAGCGCCACGCCCATGAGGTGACCGACGTCAAGAAACGACGCTCCCTGTTGGTTGAGGTAGAGCCGGTTCTTTTCGTACCCGCCAAACGAGTATCCGCGTCCGCGGGTCCGCGACATTTTTGCGCTGAAGTACGCGGCTAAGACCGGATCCTCTTTTGAAGAGCCGACGTAGGCGTCGTGTAACCAGAACTCGGTTTCGTAGTCGCGGACGGACTGCTTTGTCTCGTGGCCGTTGGCGATGTAAGCGTCCGGAAAACCGTCGTTGTCGAAATCGAATGCGCTACAGCCCCAGGACCAACCGGAGCGCGCGATGGAATCGTTGAGCGTCGTTTGCTCGAACCCCCCAGCGGGCCGCGCGAGGCAGAGCCGGTTCCCGAATGTGACGCGCGAGCGCTTCGTCTGGTCTTCGGGAATCCCCGGTCGCCACAAACCGAGATGTTCCAAACGGTCCGCGACGGGCGAGTTCATTCCAATCATCAGAATGTCGAGTCGTCCGTCCGCGTTGAAGTCCGCCAGCGCGTGTGCCATGCCGAACGCATGAGGTTCGGCGACCCACTCGCGGGTGACGTCGGTGAAATGGCCGCGTGAGTCGTTCCGGTAAAGATCAACGCCCGCAAAATCGCTGACGACCAGCAAATCCAGGATGCCGTCGTCGTTCAGATCGACGAGCGAGGCGCTGTAAGTGCGACGCCAGCGTTTC
The DNA here is from genome assembly GCA_003219345.1 of Verrucomicrobiota bacterium. Taxonomy (GTDB): domain Bacteria; phylum Verrucomicrobiota; class Verrucomicrobiia; order Limisphaerales; family AV2; genus AV2. The sequence goes on along the minus strand of QHOP01000193.1, from coordinate 1,376 downwards.
TTTTCCAGCCCCGCGGCCGCGGTCGCGTCGGTGAAGTTGCCATGACCGTCGTTCAGCAACAGGTAGGCAGGATTGCCATCGTTGGCGTCATAATACGGCGTCGGCATCTGGCCGCGCGTGTAGGGGACTTTGTATTGGCCGATGAACACATCGAGGTCGCCGTCGCCGTCGATGTCGCCGCACGTCAGCGCTTGTGCGTATTTCAAATGCGGGTTCACTGACCAGACCGGGCGGCCCGGCTCGTCAAAGGTCCCTTCGGACGAGCCTTTGAACAGGACCAGTCCATCGAATGTCGCGCAAAGGAAATCGGCGACCCCGTCTCCGTCGAAGTCTGCAACGACGCCGGTGAAAATCAATCCGGGCGGGTATTTGCACAACGATTGTGGTTCGTAGCGATCTTCACCACGCCGGTGATAAACCAGGTTTTTTGCAGCGAGGATGATTTCCGAGAGACCATCGCCGTCCAGGTCGTAAAGGATCAGCGGGTCGATGAAGTAGGACTTGGCGGGCGGCGCGATTTGCTCGGCCAGAATCTGCCGGAAAGCCGGTTCGCCGCGCCGCGTCCTGACGGTCACGTGGCTGGCATCAATTCGTTTGATCGCCGCCGGCTCTTCATCCGACTGCTTCGGCGCCCATGCCACAATGAGGTCCCCCTCCAGAACTGCGCGTTCCGCGCGCGCGACGTTGGTCAGGCGCGCTGAAAAATAGAAATAGCTTTGCTGCGGCTTACCGGCTTCGTCCGTGTCGAATCGGTTGTGCCGAAATTCGATGTGCGCCAGTTCCCAGCCCGCGCGCTGTGAATGCTCAAGGAACTGGCGCCACTGCGGCTCAGACCATGGGGGGCCGACGCCGGTCGGCTCGCGCAGTTCGATCCCGTGCGCGAGCTTTTGCGGCGGACCGAATAGGCCCGGGACAAGTTCACCGAGCTGAAACGACTTGAGAACGCTGAATTTGTTGGTCGCGGCGTTAAGCGAATCCCAGAGCGACTCGAAGACGCGTCCGCATTCCTCGCCAAGAATCTCCTTCGCCCAAACAGCTCTATTCAACTCGTTCTCCTTTGCTTCGAGCGCGGTGAATTGATTGACGAGTTCCGGACTGACCGGGCCGGCAGAATTGGCGGAGTTGGCGGCGGATGGAGCCGTGCGCCTGCGCGCGATCACGAGCGCCGCCGCCCAGAACAACAGGACCACGAACAGGACGACGAGGACCTTGCGGAACAAGCGGCTCATGCGGCAAAAGGTTAGCGCGTCGCCGCTCCGGTGTCAGCTGGAAGGTCCTGGATAATGACGAAACCCGAATGACGAAGGCCAAAAGAATACCGAAATCCAAATGGCCAACGGCGTGCGGCGGCTCCTGAGTCGCTGCTTCGGATTTCG
>QHOP01000192.1 GCA_003219345.1 Verrucomicrobiota bacterium | reverse complement strand
TCGAAGGAGTGATTGAAAAACGGGAAAAATTGCAACGAGGCGGGAGCAACGGAAGCCGCCGATGTTTGTCAGCACGGACCACCTGTCATGGTTGTTCCACGGACAGCTCCACCGATGCGGAGTTCGGCTCTGCTGCGTGGAGACGGGCTTCGTCGAACTCACCATGGTCCGCCATGATCCGGGCGGAGATTGTCCCGCTTTTTGCCCTGAACGCCAGCGCATCCTGAAGAGTCACGAATGACCCAACAATGACCGAACCTTCCACGACAACAAAATTCTGCCTGCGTATTTCCTTCATCGCACAAACACCCGCGTTCTGCCCTGCCGGCACAGCCACTGACGCGGTACGGCTCAGGGGATCAGCCGCACCGCCGCGCCCTTGCAACTCATCTGCACGCCTCGCAGGGCTGTTCCGTCGCAGATGGTGACCCCTTCACAAGCACTGGCGATGCCAGTCGCACAAGTGATAATTGGCTATCCTTGGCAGGTAATGCTTTTATCTGGTCGAAGGCCATTGGCAAAAGCACGGCGAAGCCATTTGCGGCGTCAAAGAGAAGCAGTGCGGCTATGACACCGCACTGCGACCCAACCAAACTTTCACGTAGCCTCCTTTAAGTTAATCGGACCAGATGAGTTCGTTGTCTTGCAAATTCGATGCCAACGGGTCGGCAAAGCGCCGCGGAAGGCAAGGGCCAACGCGTTCAACAAACTCACGGCGAACAGGAAAAGCTCCGGTGTACCCCTACAAAACGCGGACCAGGATGAAATAGGAATAGACGAGCGCGGCCTCCAGCAGAACGAAGATGACGAAGCTCAGGATGGCAAAACCGCAGTCGAACCTGTTCTTGATGCGCCAGCCTTGAACATACGTATTTTTCGTCTTCACAGCGATGCCTGAAGCATCAAAGATGCCGACGACTCACCCGGTCTCAACTGCGCGAAAACCGTTTCCAGGCAAGCTGACGCTGACCGCTCGCCGCGCCGGCGCAATATTCAAGGTTGCGTTTCGCACTCTGCAATCTCATTCTGAAAACGCAGGAAGCACGCGGCTGAACTCCTTAAGCGCACCATGAGGGTGGTAGTGAAAATCGTTCTGGGAGCGGCGACGGTCGCCATGTTGTGGCCCGCCAGCCGTCTGATGATGGCTTCCTTGAAGCGTACCGAGCCGCCATCCAGGGTCATCTCCGAGGCCATTATTTACATCGTAATCATGTGTGTCATTTCTCGGATTTACCGCAAACTTTGAGGTCTGGATGAAATCGAAATCAGTTCAGCGCCGAGACACTGCGCCGGGCGTTGCCGGCAAACGATCCAAATGCGCCGCTACTCCCACCCAAGTGCCGCGCAGAACTCAACTCCTGGAACCATCCATCCGATTGCTGACGGCGGTTCCGATCTGCGACGGCCACGATAGCGCCATCAACACCATCAACCTGGAGTTCATCCGTTGCGGCATCGAGGTGGTCTATCTGGGGTACCATCGTTCGGCGCGTGACATTGTGCGCGCAGCGACCCAGGAGGACGTGCGCGCGATCGGCCTTTCGAGTTACAACGGTGGTCACGTCGAGTTTTTCACGGAAGTGGTTGAGCTGCTGAAAAGACAGGGCGCGAACGACATTGGCGTGTTTGGCGGTGGCGGCGGGACCATTACGAAAGCCGATGCCGCGATCATGCAGAAGAAGGGGGTGGACCGCATTTTCTTCGCTGGCACGCCGCTGTCGGAGATCGTCAAATTCGTAAAGATCGCCTACAATACTCATCGTCGCGCAGGCTGGCGCGCGGGAGGTGAAACCATTTCCGACCGGCGAATCGCCAGAATGCTGACGGCTGCCGAAACAGGTGATCGGGATGAAGCGGCTTGCTTTCGCGCCGCACCGGCAAAAGGAATCGGCCCGACCACCATTGGCATTACCGGCCCCGGCGGCGCGGGCAAAACGACTCTGATCGATGAGTTGGTTCTGCGTTTTCTGAAAGCCAGTCCACGGACGCGCCTGGCCATTCTCTCGCACGATCCCAGTCTCATCGGCCAGGGCGCGCTGCTGGGAGACCGCGCATCGATGGTTTATTCGCAGGACGATCGCGTCTTCATGCGCAGTCTCGCCACGCGGGGTCAGGCCGGGGGTTTGTCGCCGGGTTCGGGGCGCTGTTTGCAACTGCTCAAACGCGGCGGTTTCGATCGCGTGTTTGTTGAAACTGTAGGCATTGGCCAGGAAGCTGCCCCGTTTGGAGGTGAGCCCGTGGATCGCGTCATCCTGGTCATGAGCCCCGAGTATGGGAGTCGCTTGCAGCTTCAGAAAATTGTGATGCTGGACGTGGCCGATATTGTCGTGCTCAACAAGTCGGACCTGTCCGGGGCAAAGACCGCGGCAGCGGAGATCGAACAACGATTGGCGCTCAATGGTCGCGGGCAAAAACTGATCCCGACAGTGGCCCGACGCCATCGCGACAGCGGCGTGGATGAATTATTTCGGTTGGCGATATCGTGAGCGTCCTGGCCCAGGTGACAAGTGCGGTCGAAGGCTTCAATCGCTTCGTCGAGGAACAAGTGTCACAGGCACGCAGTGACTCACAGTTCGGTGAGCAATTGATGGCGCGTTGGCAGGCCGCTCGTGCTGGCCTGGGGACGGTAACCATCCCCACCGCCCTGAAACTTCCACGCCTGGCCCTGCCACTGACCGATGACCCGGGTGAAGTCGCACGCTACCTCTATGGAGAAGGATTGCCCGGTGAGTTTCCGTTTGTGAACGCGGCCTATCGCGAAATGTATCTGGGCCATGCCGGCGCAAAATCCACCGAGGAACCCACCCGCCTTTTCGCCGGGTTGGGCCTGGCCGAAGACACCAACCACCGCTTCCGCTACCTCACGCGCCATCAGCATAGCATCCGGCTTAGTACCGCTTTCGACGGCCCGACCCTCTACGGCCTCGACAGCGACGCCGACGGCGTCTTCGGGAAAATCGGCGAAGGCGGCGTGGCGCTGGATACGATCGAAGACATGGAACGGCTTTATGCCGGCTTTCCGCTGAGCGGGGAACATTTTTCCGTCTCCATGACCATCAACGGACCCGCTCCGATCATCCTCGCCATGTATGTTGCCGCGGCGAAGCGGCGGTTTGGTCCGGAAGCCGTCTCGACGCTTCGCGGCACGATCCAGGCCGATATTCTCAAGGAGGTGCAGGCCCAAAACGAAATCATCTTCCCGATCGAGGCGTCACTGCGCTTTCTCGCTGACATGGTTGAACACACCACCACGCACCTGACTCTTTCCAATGGATTCACCTACGTTGAGCTCTTCCGTGACCGCGGCCTGGAGGTCAAGCGATTCGGGCCGCGCCTGTCGTTCTTTCTCGATTGTGGTCTGGACATTGAATACGTGGCGCTGGCGCGGGTTTGTCGCAAGCTCTGGGCCATCGGTATGCGGGACGTCTTCGGCGCCGACCCGCCGGCGCAACTATTCAAACTCCACACCCAAACCAGCGGCCGTTCGCTGATCGCTCAGGAGTCCAAGAACAATTTGACCCGCACGGCCATCGAACTGGTCCTCGCCTGCCTCAACGCAACCAACTCCTGCCACAGCAACAGCGCCGATGAGCCGTTTACCACGCCCAGTGAAGAGTACGTCCGTCTCGCTGCCAATTCCCAGGCGATTCTCCTGGAGGAGTCTGGCCTGTTCAAATTCATGATGAACACCCTGACCGGCTCGCCCGGAATGAAGATCGTTGAGCGAGCCGTCGAGGAAGGTATTCTGCTCGAGTTCCGCGAAATCGACCGGATGGGAGGCGTGTTGACGGCCATCGACCAGCGCTATCAACGCAGCCAGATCCAGGCCGCCGCGCATCGGTACGAACAACAGATCAGCGACGGCACCAGGCCCATCATTGGCCTGAACCGATATCGTGATGAAACCAACGCGGCGCCGGCGGTCAAAGTGGTCCGCACGCCGCGCCAGAAGAAACAACTTCAAGTGGACCGCCTGGAGAAATTCAAACACCAGAACCGCGCCAGAACCGAGCGCGCGCTCGACCGTCTTGCCACGGTCGTTGAAAGCGGCGGCAACGTGTTCAAGGAACTGATCCACACCGTCGAGTGTTGCTCGCTCGGACAGATCACGGGACGCTTGCACGAGTGCGTGGGCCGGCATCGGCCGATGGTATAGGCGCGCTCCCGTGTGCTGCACTGCGTGCTTTACAATCGGTGTCGGGCGTTGAAATTCTTTCACGCGAAACCGAATGTCGCGCCCGCAACGGCAAAGCTGAACCGACCAATCGAACGTTCGCATGACTGCTACTCTCGCTGAGCGACTGGCTGATTTTGCGGCCACACTGCGCTTTGAACACCTGCCTGCCGCCGCCGTGCACGAGGTGAAGCGGCGCGTGATCGACTCCGTCGGCTGCGCTCTGGGCGCGTGGCACACCGAGCCGTGCGCCATCGCCCGCCGCGTGGCTTCGAGGTTCAACGCAACGAACGGCGCGACGCTGCTCGGCACGCGCGACGCCGCGCCGCCTGATTGGGCCGCGTTCGCCAACGGCTGCCTCGTCCGCTACCTCGATTACAATGACACTTATCTTTCGAAGGAACCGGCGCACCCCAGCGACAACATCCCCGCCGCGCTCGCGGCCGCTGAAGCTGCGGGCGCCACGGGCCGCGAGCTCATCACGGCGATCCTGCTCGCCTACGAGGTGCAGTGCCGGTTTTGCGACGCCGCCAGTTTGCGCACGCACGGCTGGGACCATGTCACCTACGGCGCATTCTCGAGCGCCCTCGCGGCGGCCACGCTTTTCGGGCTCGACGCCCGGCGGATGCGTCACGCCCTCGGCATCGCCGGCGTGGCGGGCGTGGCGCTGCGCCAGTCGCGTGTCGGCGAACTCTCCCACTGGAAGGGGTGCGCATTCGCTAACGCGGCTCGACACGGCGTTTACGCGGCGTTGCTGGCGCGCGAGGGAATGACCGGGCCCGCGCCGATTTTCGAAGGAGAAAAGGGATTTGAGAAACTCGTCAGCGGCCCATTGAATGACCTCAAACTGCCGACCCTCGCCTGCGGCCTGACCGGGGCGGATTTCATGATTTTGAAAACCAGCATCAAGTTCTGGCCCGCGGAATATCACGGTCAGAGCGCGATCGAAGCGGCCCTGAAATTGCGGGATCAGATCGGTGACCTTTCCGAGATCGAGTCGATCCTGATCGAAAGCCACGACGCGGCTGTGGACATCATCGGGAGCGAGCCGGAGAAGTGGCGGCCTGCCACACGCGAGACCGCTGATCACAGCTTGCCCTATCTTGTGGCGGTCGCGTTGACAGACGGCACGGTGGCGGCCAAACAGTTTTCGCTGGAACGGCTCGCGGATCCGAGGCTGATCGAATTGGTCCAGCGCGTGAAAGTGCAACGCCGGGCGGACCTGAGCGCGCGTTACCCCGAAGCGGTTGCCAACGTCGTCACCGCGCAACTTCAAGGAGGTCGAACGCAAAGCCAGCGCGTGGATTATCCGCACGGGCACGCAAAAAACCCGCTGACCGACGCGGAGGTCGAGGCAAAATTTCACACCCTGACGGACCCGCTCTTGGGAAGGGAACGCGCCGAAGCTGCGCTGGGCTGGTTGTGGCGCCTGGAACAGGCTCGCGAACTCGGCGAATTTCCGCCATTGATCGAGGTGTCGTGATGAAGACCGCTCAATCCGCAGGACTGCCGGAATGAAACCGCTTTCTAAATCCGCCATGCTGCGTCGCGCAATCCGGGATGGCTGCGTCGTGATGCCCGGTGCGTTCAACGCCGCGACGGCACAACTGGTGGAACGGGTCGGCTTCCCCGCGGTTTATGTCAGCGGCGCCGGACTGGCCAATGCCACCGCAGGCGTGCCGGATATCGGGCTTTTGACGCTCACCGAGATTGCCCAACTCGCGGGTTACATCGCGAACGCGGTCCGCATCCCGGCGCTCGGAGACGCGGATACAGGTTTCGGCGGGCCCCAGAATGTCGCGCGCGCCGTGCGCGAGTTTGAGCGCGCCGGGCTGGCCGGTCTCCATTTGGAGGATCAAGCTTTTCCGAAACGTTGCGGCCATCTGGCCGGGAAGACGCTGGTGTCACCCGAGGAAATGGCCCGGAAAATCCTCGCTGCGGTGCGTGCTCGACGGGACAAGGATTTCCTCATCGTCGCGCGCACCGACGCCAGGACGGTGGAGGATTGGGATTCAGCCGTCCGCCGCGCCCGAAGTTACCTCGACGCAGGCGCGGACGCGATTTTTCCAGAGGCCCTGGAAACGGCCGGTGAATTCCGCGCGTTCGCAAAAAAAGTTCGCGCGCCGCTGGTGGCGAATCTGACGGAGTTTGGGCGCGGGCCATTGCTGAGTGTTCGTCAATTGGCCTCGATGGGCTACCGGATCGTCCTCTTTCCTCTCACCGCTTTTCGTGTGTCGATGCGAGCGGCGGAGGATTGCCTGCGGGAAGTGAAGCGCCGGGGCACACAACGCCCCTGGCTCGACCGGATGCAAACCCGTCAGGAGTTATATGAGTTACTCGGTTATGAACCGAGTCAGCAGCTTTGGGTGCAATAGGGGGCGCTTCTTGATGATACTACCACCACGCCCACTGGTGGATCCCCTCTCCCCACGACGAAGGAGTGGGGAGAGGGATAGGGAGAGGGGCTTCATGAAACAGTCCGATGAAATCTGCCCCTCTCGCGGCCAGGCAATAAGAAGGGTTGAAACGCTGAACCGTTGAATGGTTAAATCCGCTCCGTGCGAGCGACGAATCGCCATTTACGCCGCTGGTTTCCGCGGAGCTCATGGACAGCCTCCTTTCGCTTTTGCGCATGCGTTGGGACCATGAACCCACCCCCAACCCCTCCGGAGGAGGGGAGCCAATGTCGGGCACGCTTGCCGAGTTCCCCTCCTGGGAGGGGCCAGGGGTGGGTCAGTTCATGGAGAGCCTCCACGACTTTTCTGTCGCGCATTGGGACCATGAACCGCTGCGCCTCACAGAGGCGCGGTCCGGACCGCGGGTCTGCGACCCGCAGCCTGCTCGGTTCATGGAAAGGGGTTAAGCCAGTTGACAGTTCAACCCAATTGACGAACAGATGAGCGCCGAAACCGGACCAGCGTACAGCCCCGGACTGGAAGGTGTGATCGCGGGCGAATCAGCCGTTTGCTGGGTGGACCCCAACGCCGGTCTGCTTTACCGGGGCTACGACATCCATGAACTGGCGACTCAGGGGAGCTTTGAGGAAGTCGTCTGGCTCCTCCTGCGCGGTGAATTGCCCAGCCAGGAGCAGCTCGCTGATTTCGCCCGTGAACTGGCTGCGGCGCGCCCGCTGCCCCCACCGGTCATCGAGATGTTGCGGCTGCTGCCGCCCGGCACTCATCCAATGGACTCCCTCCGGACCGGTGTCTCGATGCTGGCGGCATTTGATCCTGAATTAAACGATCATTCCCACGAGGCCAACCTGCGCAAGGCGGTGCGTCTCACCGCGAAAGTCTCGTCGCTCATCACCGACGGCTGGCGCGTGGCGCACGGCCAGGACCTGCTTTCTGACAAAGCCAACCTCACGCATGCCGGAAATTTTCTCTACCAGCTTACGGGCGCTCCTCCGGAGATATGGCGGACAGAAATCTTCGATACCATCCTCGTGCTGTATGCCGACCACGAATTCAACGCCTCCACCTTTTCCGCGAGGGTGACCGCTTCCACCATGGCCGACATCTATGCCGCGGTGACCACGGGCCTCGGCACGCTCAAAGGCCCATTGCACGGCGGCGCGAACGAGGAAACGATGAGGGTGCTCCGGGAGATCGGCTCCCCTGACCGCGCCGAGGCCTGGGTGTTGGAGCGGCTGGCGCGCAAAGAAAAAATCATGGGTTTCGGAAGCGGTTCGGCCAGGAAAATTGGGTGGGCATCTGTGAAAAGCTGGAAGCTGTGATGGAGCGGGAAAAAAACCTCTGCTGCAATGTGGACCTCTATGCGGCCCCGGTGTTTCATCTCTTGGGCATCCCGCCGGAGTTGAACACGCCCATCTTCGCCTGCTCAAGGGTCGCTGGCTGGTGCGCCCACATCATCGAGCAGCACGACCACAACCGGCTGATCCGTCCCCGCAGCCTTTACATCGGTCCGCCGCGACGGACGTATAAACCAACGAGCGCTGCGAAGAAATCCAAGGCGTGAATCGCGCAGCCACCGACCCATGGGCCGGGACTGACTCGTTCTTGACTCCGCCGCTGTCGGGAAAGTTGCAACCTTTCAATTTCAAACAGTAAGTCACGGTGCGGATCTGCTTGTTCAGGGTAGACGCATGACAAAATCTACGTTCGTACCGGACCCTCCTCGTGTTCTATCGGCTCCATAGCTTTCAAGCCACATCGTGTTGGTCGCACTCGTATGCGTAACTAACTTAATTTCATTTCCCCAGCCGTCAACGAAGATGTTTGTGTCCTTAATCCAAACCACGCCAAGAAGGACCACGAAGTTGCTTGGTCACGCCCCGACAATTCGGTGGTAGTTCTTACACGCTTCTGCAAGCTCGGCCATGCGTACCCACGTAACATCCATCTCGTTTGCGTTCTGAGTAGCGCGTTCCTTCGGCCAAAAAGCCATGTACAGAAGGCAGGCGAGTAAGAAGAAACCAACAGTCAGCTTGACGCCACGATTATTGATCATACTGAGTCCCGGCTATTGTAGAAAATGACTACCCTATCATGTCATGAATCTGGCAATCGCTCTACACCGCTCGTCGCACCTCTTCCAACGCGGCCGGATTCTCCAACGCTGAAATGTCGCCCGGATCGTTGCCCAGCCAGGCCGCCCGGATGACGCGCCGCATGACTTTCGCGTTCCGGGTTTTCGGCAAATCCCGAACGAACCTCACTTCACGCGGCGCGAACGACTTGCCCAAGGCGCGACTCACCCGCTCTTTCAGCGCGCCACGCAGCGCCTCGTCAGGAACGTGTCCGGGCCTGAGCACGCAAAAGCAGACCAGCGATTCGCCTTTGATCTCATCAGGCACACCGACCGCCGCCGCTTCGCTTACCGCGGGGTGCCCAACGAGCGTCGATTCCACCTCCGCCGGCCCGACGCGTTTGCCGGCAATTTTAATCGTGTCATCGGAGCGACCCAGGATATACCACAGGCCATCGGCGTCGATGGCAGCCCAGTCGCCGTGCACCCAGGTGTCCGGAAAGCGTGACCAGTACGTGTCCTGATAGCGTTGCGGATCACGCCAAAAGCCGCGCGTCATCCCTATCCACGGCTGGCGGATCACCAGCTCGCCCACCTGTTCCCTCACGGAACGGCCCTGTTCATCCACGACATCGGCTGCCATCCCGGGCAATGGCCCGGCGAACGAGCACGGCTTGAGCGGCGTCAGCACGTTTCCCATGACGATGCCGCCCGAAATCTCGGTGCCGCCGGAGTAATTGATTATCGGCAACCGGCCGCCACCGGCGACCTGAAACAACCATAGCCATGAATCGGGATTCCAGGGTTCGCCTGTCGAAGCAAATTTGCGCAACGAAGAGAGGTTGTGTTTCCTCACAGGCTCTTCGCCATGCTGGATCAACGCGCGAACCAGCGTGGGTGAAATCCCCAACGCGGTGATCCGGTGTCGTTCCACCAAATCCCACAGCCGGTCCGGTCCGGGATAATCGGGCGCGCCGTCGTAAAGCACCATCGTCGCCCCTAGCAGCAGTGTGCCGAACACGAGCCACGGTCCCATCATCCAGCCCATATCCGTGACCCAGTAGAGCACCTCGTCGGCATGCAGGTCGAGCCCGTGCCGAATGTCCTGCGCGGCCTTGATCGGAAATCCGCAGTGGGTATGGACTGCACCCTTCGGCCGGCCCGTCGTGCCGGAGGTATGAAGGATCATCAACGGATCTTCGGCGTCCGTCCGCTCAGTCGAAGCTTCATCTCGCGTTGCGCGGACGCAGTCGTGCCACCAACGGTCTCGATTCGCGTTCCACGGAATGTCGGCGCCGGTTCGCTTGAAAACAATCATGTGTTTGAGGCTGGGAATCTGCGCGGCGGCCTCATCCGCAGTCGATTTCAGGGGCGTTAATTTCCCACGCCGATAACAGGCGTCCGCCGTAAACAGCGCCTTGGCTTCCACATCGGCGAGTCGCGAGACAATTGCCTGCGCGCCGAACCCGGAGAACAGCGGCACGAACACGCCCCCGATCTTGATGATGGCCAGCATGGCAACGACAATCTCCGGCGTCATGGGCATGAACACGCCGATGGCATCGCCGCGGCCCAGCCCAAACGAGCGCAGCACGTTGGCGACGCGGCTGACCTCGCGTCGGAGCGCTTCGTAAGTCAACGTGCGGACCGCTCCCTCCTCGCCCTCCCAGCGAATAGCGAGGTGGCGGTCAATCGATGTGCCAGCGCGCTTATCAAGGCAGCTATGGATGACGTTCATCACGCCGCCGACGCACCATTGCGGCCAGGCAATGCCGCGCGAGAAATCAACGATGTGCGAGTAAGGCTTGTAAAAGGGTATGTCGAGTTCCTCCAAAACGGCGCTCCAGAACCACGCGATGTCATTTGTCGAGCGTCGTAACAGATCGCCATAGGCAGCCAGACCATGCCGCGCCATAAACCGGCTCAAGTTGCTCTGTGCGATCAGTTCAGGCGTTGGTCGCCAGACAATGTCACCGCCAAACTGGAACTTGATCATTTTCCTCAACGGGACTCGTGAGAGTTCCGCACTGGTCAACCAAACTTCGAGTGCAACACCTACGCTCTGCAGTCTGCTAAGGTCTCTGTCGCAACTCCACCCTCCGGATCTTGCCGCTCATGGTTTTAGGCAGTTCCGCCACGAACTCGATTTCACGAGGATATTTGTAGGGTGCAGTAACTTTCTTGCAGTGCGCCTGCAGTTGGCCGCGGAGCTCTTCGCTCGGCGCGCGGTCTTTGCGCAGCACGACGAACGCCTTGACGATCTGTCCGCGCACCGGGTCCGGCTTTCCCACCACCGCGGCTTCCAGCACTGCCGGATGCTCGATCAGGGCGCTCTCGACTTCGAACGGCCCGATGCGGTAGCTCGAGCTCTTGATCACGTCGTCCGCGCGGCCGACGAACCAATAGTAGCCTTCCGAATCCCGCACGGCGCGGTCCCCCGTCAAATACCAGTCCTCCTGGAAACGGGCGGCATTTTCGTTCGGGTTGCGCCAGTATTCGCGGAACAATCCGAGCGGCCGCTCGGGCCTGACGCGCACGGCCACTTCGCCTTCCCGACCGGCAGACAACTCCTGCAGATTCTCGTCCAGCAACGCGACCGTGAAGCCCGGCGTCGGTTTACCCATCGAACCGGGGCGCACTTTGCCTCCAAGTGACCGGAAATTGCCGATCAAAACAACCGTCTCGGTCTGGCCGTACCCTTCGTAAATGGTGTGACCCGTGGCCTCCTTCCACGCGGCGATGACCTCGGGATTCAACGGTTCGCCCGCGCTCACACAATGGCGCAAATGCTGAAACTGGCAGGCCGACAAATCCTCGCGCACGATCAAACGCAGCGCCGTCGGTGGCGCGCACCAGGTGGTGATGGGGTACTGGGCGAGCGTCCGCAGGTCTGCGACGGGATCGAACCTGCCGCGTGAGTCCACTGCGAACACGCAAGCCCCCATCTGCCACGGTCCAAAAAAACAGGCCCAGGCCGCCTTTGCCCAGCCGGTGTCCGTGAGGCACCAATGGACGTCGTTCGGCTTAAGGTCGAGCCACAACTCCCCCGTGAGGCGATGGCCGAGGCCGTAACTGGCTTGGGTGTGCAAAACCATTTTCGGCGGACCGGTCGTGCCGCTGGTGAAATAAATGATGCCCGGCTCGTCGCTGCGCGTCGGTTCAGGATCGAAGCTCGCATCGGCAGCACGGACGCCGGCGTCAAAGTTGATCCAGCCGGGACGCTCGCCACCAGCGAGGACGCGATGGTTGACCTGCAGCCCTTCGGCTTTGTCCGCGCCCTCTGCATCAGTGATGAGCGCAGTGGCCTCGGCTGTCTCGAGGCGGTAACGGATGTCTTTGGCGGTCAGCAGCGGCGTGCCGGGAATCGGCACAGCGCCCAGTCGAACGAGGCCGAGCATCGCCACCCACCACTGTGGCAGGCGCGGAGTGATCAGCAGAACCCGATCGCCAGAGCGGATGCCCAAGTCGTTGAAGAAGCTCGCGGCGCGGTGAGAGTCCTCGGTGATCTGCCGGAACGAGTACCTTTGTTCCTTTGCGCCGCTCTCGCCGACGCACCAGAGCGCCGGAGCGTCGGGCCGCTCCCGGGCCCAGCGTTCAACGACATCGCGGGCGAAATTGAAGTACAATGGAGGCCCGGCGATCATGGGAAAAATTAACACCTATTTTCATGAGCCGCCAGCAACGCGGTGAATTGTCGTCGCCCCGGAGCGCACCTGAATACCACCACGAAGCCCTCCGCCCTCTCCCTGCGAGGCACGAGCGAGGCGAGAATTCCCCGAAATGAAAATTCGCGCGTTGAAACACCTGGACCGAGGGAAAACATCGAACATCCAACATCGAACACAGAACGCCGATGTGAGCGAGGATTCGCGCTGCCATTCGATGTTCGGCGTTGGATGTTCGATGTTCGATGTTCCTCTGGGTTCATGGGGAGCCTCCTTTCGCTTTTGCGCACGTATTGGGACCATGAACCGCCCCCTCGCCCGCCCTTCGGGTACCCTCTCCCCCTCGGAGGGGGAGAGGGAATCGACCAGCGGCATGGTGGTGGAAGAGCGCCCGTCGCCCCGTTCGCCGTCACCGGAGATGGCGCGCCGAACGCCGGAGGCGTCGGCAGCGGGAATTCGCGCCCGCCGCTGCTATGCTGCCTTCGCCCGGTTCACGGGTTCGTCGCCCAGTTCGGCCGCGCTGATTTCGCGCATACGGAACTTCTGGATTTTCCCGGTCACAGTGGTTGGAAACTCGGTGACGAATTTCACATAGTGTGGAATCTTGCAGTCCATGATCTGGCCGCGGCAAAACGAGCGGACTTCGTCCCCATTCAGCGTCTGGCCTTCCTTGCACTTCACCCATGCCATCACTTGCTCGCCGTAGTAGGAATCGGGCACGCCGATGACGTACGCCTCGGCGATCTTCGGGTGGCTGAACAGGAACTCCTCAACCTCTCGCGGAAAGATTTTTTCGCCGCCACGACAAATCATGTCCTTCAGCCGCCCCTCGATTTTCACATAACCGTTTTCGTCCATCACAGCCAGATCGCCGCTGTGCAGCCAGCCGGCGGCGTCGATGGTTTCGTTCGTGCCTTGCGGGTTGTGGTAGTAACCGCGCATGACTTGATAGCCGCGATAGCACAACTCACCCTGCTGGCCGCGAGGCAGAATCCGACCTGTGGCCGGGTCAACGATCTTCTGTTCCTGGTGCGGCATCACTTTGCCCACCGTGCTGACGCGCACTTCAATCGAATCGTCCACTTCGGTCATGTTACAGACGGGCGAGGTCTCGGTCATGCCGCAGGCGATGGTGATTTCGCGGCAGTGCATTTCGAGCATGACCCGTTTCATCACTTCGATCGGACACGGCGCCCCGGCCATGATGCCCGTGCGCAGCGAGGACAGATCAAACTCGCGGAACTGCGGATGATCCAGCTCCGCGATGAACATGGTGGGCACGCCGTGCAACGCGGTGCAGCGCTCCTGCGCCACCGCTTGCAGCGTGTGGAGCGGACTGAAATACGGCGCGGGCAGCACCATCGTGGCGCCATGCGACACGCAGGCCAGGTTGCCCAGCACCATCCCGAAGCAGTGATAGAACGGTACTGGAATGCAAAGTCGGTCGCGGTGGGTGAAGCGCATTCGCTCACCCACCCAGAAGCCGTTGTTGAGGAGGTTGTGGTGAGTGAGCATCGCGCCTTTGGGAAAGCCAGTGGTGCCGGAGGTGTATTGGATGTTGATGACATCGTCAAAGTCCAGTGACGCCTGCCGTTCGCCCGCAGCGTCGGGCGCGACGCGCCCGGCCCACGTGAGCAGTTCGTTCCAGTTGAGGAAACCCGGCGCCGGGTGGTCGCCCAGAAAGATCAGTCGCCGCAGGTGCGGGAAACGTAGTCCGCATCCTTGAAGCCCTCGCCGCTGATGAGGACGTTGCACTCGGATTGCTTGAGCGCGAACTCCAGTTCGTGCAGCCGGTACGACGGGTTGATATTGACGAGGACAGCGCCGATCTTCGCGGTGCCGAACTGCAGCAGCGTCCACGCCGCGCAGTTGGTGGACCAAAGACCAACCCGAGCGCCCTTCTCAACGCCGAGCGCGATCAGCGCCCGAGCGCAACGATCGACCTCGTCGCGAAACGACGCATAACTGAAGCGCTTGTTTTCAAAGACTGAAACCAGCGCCTCCTGGGGGCCGAACTCAGCGGCTGCCTCATCCAGCCAATCTCCAATAGTTTTGCCGATGAGCGGCCTGGGGGAGACCCCGTGGCTGTAGCTCAGTTGCATGGTTTCCAAACCTTGCCCTTCCGCCGCCTCAGGGCGTGGCGTCACCCTGCCGGAGCATCGAGTCGGCCACAGCGGCGGTCAAAGCATCGTCGTTCTCGTGCATTTCCGCCAGCGAGCGGCGCGCGCGGCGAAACGAACCCCGCACAAACAACTCCGCGGCGTTGTGCGGGAGGCCAGTCGGGGCCGGCGCGTCGCCGGCCTGCAACCCGGCGTCCCAGCGGCTCAGGACGCACGCGCACGCAAACAGTTCCATCGCGGCGCGCGCGATGCGTTCCTGCACATACTGGCGTTCGAGAATCTCCTCGCGGTGGCGGATGAGTGCGCGGTCCACTTCGACGTTGAAGCGGCGGATCATTTCCCCGAGACGGCCGGCGTATGATTGCAACTGCGGGCTGCGCACCGGCACCTCCGGGGCGCGCACCGCGGCGCCGACGCGGTCGAGCCCCAGCAGCCAGGCCTTGCGCCACTCGCCCCATGGATTCTGCAACGCCTCGAGGATTTCGCGCAGTTGCTCGCCGGGGGCGCGCATGCCCACCAGCGCGATGAAGGAGGTGAGCACTTCGTTGGCGCCTTCGCCAATCTGGTTGATGCGGGCGTCCCGCAGCATCCGTTCCAGCGGACGGTCCGTGAAATACGCGGCGCCGCCGTGGACCTGGAAGGCTTCGTTCACGAGCATCCAGAGCGCCTCGGTGCTGAAGACCTTCAGCATGGCTGTCTCCAGCAGGTAGTCTTCGAGACCGCGGTCGATGAGCGACGCGGTGACGTTGGTCATCGCCTCCATCGCGTAGGCGCCGGCCGCCATGCGCGCGATCTTCTTCTTGATCAGCTCGAACTCGCCGAGCGCGCGGCCAAACTGCCGCCGTGTGTTCGCGTGTTGCACGGCCAGGCGCAGACACGTCTTTGCCGCTCCGGTGCAACTCGCGCCGAACGTGACGCGGCCGAAGTCGAGGACGGTGAGTGCGACCTTCAGTCCCTTGCCGGGCGCGCCGAGGATGTTGTCCTTCGGCACGGGCGTGTCGCGGAAAGCGAGTCGCGCCGTGGCGGTGCCGCGGATGCCAAGCTTCTCCATGCGCGGTTCAAGGACGGCGAAGCCTGGCATGTCCGGTGTGACAAGGAACGCGGTGATGGCCGTCTCGCTCCTGCCCGGCACCGGCGTGCGGGCCATAACAGTGAGCACCTGCGCAATGGCGCCGCTGGTAATGTAGCGTTTTTCGCCGTTAAGGATGAAGTGGGAGCCGTCGGCGCTGGGACGGGCGACGGTTTGCACGTTCGCGGCGTCCGAGCCGGCCTCGGCTTCGGTGAGAGCGAACGCGGCCAGTTTCTCGCCGTTGACGAGCGGTGGCAGCCAGCGGCGCTTCTGCTCGGGTGTGCCGAACAGCAGCAGCGCCCTCATGCCGATCGAATGCTGGACGTTTACGAAAATCGAAGTCGAAGCGCAGCGGCTGCCGATCTCTTCCATCACGCGACAATAGGCCATCTGCGAGAGACCGCGCCCGCCGACGTCCCTCGGCGCGGTCATTCCGAATACACCGAGACGGGCAAGACCGTCGATGACTTCGCGCGGGATGTCCGCCTGCTGGTCGATCGCTCCCGGATCGAGGTTCCGGTCGAGAAACGCGCGCAGTCGCGCGAGCGAGTCGTTCAACTCGGCCTGCTCCTCCGGCCGCACAGTTGGATACGGCATCACCCAGTCGGAGACGAACCGCCCGAGAAAAAGCCCCTTGGCCAGGCCGAGCTTTTGCGAGCCGGCGAAGAGCAGTTCCTCCGCCGCTCGCATCTGTTTCTGCCGTTCGACTTCGGTTTGAATTTTGGTCTCGCTCACACGTTTGCCTTCATCCCCGGCAGCGTTAATCCGCGTCACGTTTCGGCCCGGACAAAATATACATCACGCACCGTCCATGTCGCCTTACGGCGGAACCTGGCCTTCGCTTTCATGCCGATTTTGATGTCCCGGCGCTCCACGCCGACCAGACGTGAGAGAAACAGAGTGTCCACGCCCTTGAATTCGACCAGCACGAGCGTGAACGGGACCTCTTTGAGGAACTCTTGCGCGGCGAAGTAACAGACCGTCCACGAGTGAACACGCCCTTCGGTCGGCAGCTCGAACCATTGCGTCGGGCCACCGCAATACATGCAATGGACGCGTGGCGTGGCGAATTTGTAGCTGCACTTCGGGCAATGGCTGCCGAGCAGTTTGCCCTTGGCCAGGCCGTGGAAGAACGGCGTGTCCTGTTTGTAGCTGTGCTGGTAGTCCACCTCGAAATGTGTCCGGATGGTCAACGGATCCACCGCGAACACTTCGGTGCCACGCTCGATTTCCGGAAGGCGAGGTTCGGTGGGCATAGAAAGGGACGTTTAACTTGCAACGTTCAACGACGATGTGCCGGAGCGGAGCAACTGCCCGGCGACATGATTGCCTACCCGAGTGTTTGACAGTCGCTCGACCAGCCGGATGATGGTCGCTGCATACTCGAGAGGCCGTTCCTCCAAGTCGTATTGTCTTTCTTTCATCGTTTGACCTTTTGTTGGCTTGCTTTGGACGTTGGACGTTGAAAGTTGAGCGTTGATCGTTTTTCCTCGTCACTATGGCTTTTCGAGAATTGTTACGGTGACATACGTCCCCGTGCCGGCGTGCGAGTGGATCAGGCCGCGTCGGGCGTTTTTGACCTGGAGCTTGTCGTTGCCGAAGTGCTTCGGAATCGTGCGCTGCAACTGCCAGAACAACGTGGCCGCCTGCATCAAGCCGGTGGCGCCGACGGGATGACCGCACGCGAGCAGGCCGCCGGACGGATTCACCGGCAGCTTGCCCTGCAAGGTGGATTGGCCCTGGTCGATGAACCGCCCGCCTTCGCCATATTTGCAGAGACCGAGGTCTTCGTAGGTCTGCAGCTCGCTTGAACTGTAAGCGTCGTGCAGTTCGATGACGTCGAGGTCTTCGACAGGATTTTCGATGCCGGCCATCTTGTAAGCGCCCATGGCCGCCACGCGCCCCGCGCGGAAAGAGTGCACTCCGGGATACTTCAGATGCTTGTAATCCGACTTCTTCTCATGCGGCAATAACGGCACCTGGCCATGCGGCCGGTCGGCGAATCGCATGCAGTCGCTGCCCGCGCCGATCCCGCTGATCCTGATCGGGTTGCGGCAGAATTTTTCCGCGGCCTTTTCCGAAGCGAGGAGGCAAACCGCCGCGCCGTCGCTCATCACGCAGATGTCGTGGCGCTTGAGCGGCCAGGCGATATATTCCGAGCGCATCACGTCCTCCAGCGTGAGCGCGAGGCGCTCTTGCGCGTAGGGATTGTGGCAGGCGTTGTTGTGGTTCTTGACCGCGATGCGCGCGAATTGTTCCTCGGTGGTGCCGAACTCGTGCATGTGCCGCACCACCATCATCGCGTAGTACCCATTGTAGTAACCGCCCACCGGGAAATCATAGTCCGTGTCCGACGCCAGCGCGATGAACTCATTGCCTTTGGCCGTCTCGACCTGGCTCATCGTCTCGAAACCCATTGCCGCGACGACTTCATAACGGCCGCTGGCGATGGATTCCCAAGCCTGCTGAAAGCATAGTCCGCCCGTGGCGCCTCCGCCTTCGATGCGCACGTGCGGCTTCGGGCAAAGGCCGACGAAATCCTGCACCATCGCGCCGGCTTTGAGCTGTCGCGTGAAATGGTCGGAGAAGTAGGAGATCACACTACCGTCGATTTCCGCCGGAGTCAGTTTGCCGCCGAGGTCGGCGAGGGCCGAGTCGAAGGCTTCCTTGACCATCAGGCGAAAGTCTTTGGCGGGATTCGCCTTCGCAAATTTGGTAATGCCTCCGGCGATGACGTACACTGGCCGCATAATGATTGATGCTTTGGCTCTTTGATTCCGACAGAAAATGGCACACCTGTCCACGCCCCGCAAATGGGACCGCCGCAAATGAAAGAAAAAACCGTGGGAATAGCCCCGTTCCATGGATTTCGAGCAACATCGCCGAAAGTCGGCGGTGGCAGATTCGCCATTCCTTGAACATGGAGTCATGTCACAGAAATACTCATAAACAATGTGAACGTTCCGCTTTCCCCTCACCCGGCCTTCGGCCACCCTTTCCATGAACCGTCCCTTCGTCCTCGTCCTCGTTCTCGAACTCGTCCTCGACCGGCCAACTTGGTTTCGAGGACGAGGACGAGAACGAGAACGATTGGGTTCATGGTCCCAATGCGCGATTCTGGAATCGTGGAAGCTCCCCATGAACCGGGTGGGGCGCAACGCGCGCACAAAGTTCGGGGAAATCTCTCCCCATCCGATGGGGAGAGGGTCGGCGTCATTGTAAAGATGCGTTAGGCCACCACACCAGTACCGTGACAAAGAAATTTCGCGTCACTCCGTGTTATCGTACTAGCGCCGCCAACCGGGCCCGCAGGCCTAAAAGTCACCGAACTCAGGCGCGCCGTTTGACACGCATGGGTAAGGGGTTAGCTTTCGGTATGAAGGAAGCCGTGGTCAGCCGGGTTTCCAAAGCCACAGATTCCCGGGCGGATGATCCGAAAGGGAAATTCCCGCCGGCAGCCTCTGTTCCTCCGGGCCGTGTTGTGTCCGAGCTGGAGCGGCACGTTCTCCTCGACGGTTTTCGGATCGTGGTGGACCTCCTGAAGAGTCACGACTGTTACCTCGTCGATGCGTCCACCGGGCGGGAGGTGCTCGACTTTTACAGCTTTTACGGCTCGATGCCGGTGGGCTTTAACCATCCCTGGTTCGACCGCCCCGAAGTCCAGGCTGAGTTGCTGCTCGCGGCCCGCACGAAAGTGGCCAACTCGGACGTATATTCGGTTCCCTATGCCACGTTTGTGAACACCTTCCACCGGGTGATGGGGCTGCCACCGCTCGAGCGCTACTTCTTTATCGAAGGCGGTGCTCTCGCCGTTGAAAACGCCCTCAAAGCGGCGATGGACTGGAAGGTCCGCAAAAACCTTGCCGCCGGGCGAGGCCCGCGCGGGACGGAGATTCTTCACTTCGAGCGGGCCTTTCACGGGCGGAGCGGTTACACGCTGAGTCTGACGAACACGGATTCGCGCAAGACGGATCACTTCGCGAAGTTTAACTGGCCGCGGGTGCCGGCGCCGTGGATCAACTTTGCGCTGCCGGAACCGCACCGGACAGCGGACGTCATCGTCCGCGAAAGGCAGGTCGAGGGACGGATACGCGAGATTCTCGACGCCCGATCGGTGGACATCGCCGCCCTCATCATCGAACCGATCCAAGGGGAAGGCGGCGACAACCATTTTCGCGGAGAATGGTTGGCGACCTTGCGAACATTTCGAGGTGCTGCCGGACTTGCTCGTTTTCGGAAAAAAATCCCAGGTCTGCGGGGTAGTGGCCGGGCCGCGACTCGAGGAGGTTCTGGACAATTGTTTCCGGCTCCCGAGCCGGCTCAACTCGACCTGGGGCGGCAATCTCACGGACATGGTTCGGGCGGCTCACACTTTGCGCCTCATGGAACAGGAACATCTCGTGACCAACGCGCGTGTGATCGGCGCCGCTTTCCTTGAGGGCCTGCGGGAGTTGACGGCACAGGAACCGCTGATCACGGCGCCGCGCGGCCGCGGCCTGCTGGTGGCATTTGATTTGCCGGACCAGGCGCGCCGTGATCAGTACCATGCCGGCCTTTTTGAACTCGGGTTGCTGAGCCTGCGGTGCGGCGAGCGGTCGATTCGATTTCGTCCCGCCCTTGATATTTCCACCGGCGCGGTCCAAAGCGCCTTGACCCTGCTCCGGGAACAATGCCGGCGGATGCGTGCTCCTGTCTCCCGCGCCACCGCCAACCCAACCGAGGAACCGTTTCTTGACCTTCCCGGAGCGCTCCCTCCGAGCTGATGATCATGCGGACCTGGCTGGAAAATCTCGGCATCAAACAAATCAATCCAGGCGCGTTTTGCGGCGCGTGGCGAGGCGGCGGCCCGGCGCGCGAATGCGTTTCGCCGATTGACGGCAGCGTTATCGCGCGCATCCGTGAAGCCGACGCGGAAGATTATGAATGCGCCGTAGGCCGGGCGCGCGAAGCGTTTTTGAAAT
>QHOP01000191.1 GCA_003219345.1 Verrucomicrobiota bacterium | reverse complement strand
AAACCGGACGTGGCGCTCGTCGTGGACGTGACGCACGCGACCGATTACCCGACGGTGGACAAGCCGCAGCACGGCGATGTGAAAATCGGCAAGGGACCGACTGTCACCCACGGCGGCGGCAATCACCTTGAAGTCGTGGCGCGCCTCGAGGCCGTGGCGAAGCAGAAGAAAATTGATTTGCAACACGAAGCGACGTCGGCGACCAGCGGCACGGACACCGACGTGATTTTCCGGACGCGCGGCGGCATTCCAAGCGCGCTCATCAGCCTGCCGAACCGTTACATGCACTCGCCGGTCGAGTTGGTCAGCTTGAGAGATTTGGAAAAGATCCCGGAACTGATGGCCGGTTTTGCGCTGTCGCTGAAGCGCAGCGAGGAATTCAAGGTGAAGATTTAACCCGCTCGAATGGCGTGTGGAGTTTGGGTTTTCAAGTCGGGGGCTCGCCCGTCGGTGGCTACTTCTTTTTGAGTTGATCCGTCACCCCATCGAGCGCCTTCGGAGGTTCTTTTTCGGCAGGCTGGGGCAAATTCCGAAGTGCGTTTGTTCCGTGTTTCAGCGTGCCTTCGGAAAGGAAATTCACATCCTTTTCGAGCTGGATCCGGGCTATCAACGGTTCCAGGTCCTTCATCGATTTCACGTTCTTGACGGTTTCATTTTTGTACCCGACGTAGATTTCCGCGTTTTGAGCCGGGTCCTTTTCACTGGTGAATTTCAATCTTCCGATGGTCAGCCTGAGTGTGTCGATCCCCTCGAATTCGGTTTTGGATTCACTCGACTCCGAGGCCGATGCCCTTTGTTTCTGCCTTTCTTGCAGCGCCTCCAGGTTGCTCTTGCCGTCTTTGTTCTGGACGATGTGCAGTTCGCCGAGATTGATTCGCAGGAGGTTCAAACGGACTTTCCTGGCGCGCAGCGCCGGCAGGTCGTATTGGGCGTGTAATTCGGGAACATCAATGAAAGTCGAGCCGCCGAAATCCGCGGAGTTAACCAGTTTGAAATTCTCCAGCGCGAGCGTTGGGTTCCGGAGGCCGATGGACACCTTGCCGATCTTCACCTTCAGGCCGGTCTGCTCCCGGATTTGCCTTTCCGCCAGCGCTTTCGCGATGGGATCCAGAAACAACACCAACAGTACCACCAGCAGGACCAGAACGAGGACCAGCCGGAAAAGCCACTTGAAGAGTTTCTTCATGCTCGGTTTTACCACGCGCATCACGCCGCCGACAACCGCTAACTGGCAGCTCGAACAACCAACATCGAATTCCGAACCTAACCTCCAAAGGAGAGAAATCAGGGCTCGACGGAGTCTCGCCCCACCCGATTCATGGGTAGCCCCCTTTCGCTTTTGCCCACGCATTGGGGCCATGAACCGCCCCCTCACCCGACCTCCGGCCACCCTCTCCCCCCACTGGGGGAGAGGGAAGGGGTGAGGGGGCAGGTTGATGGAGAGCTGGCCTGGTTCGACGTTCAAAGGTGGACGTTGGAGGTTCGATGTTCGTCCCAGGCCTGGCTCGACTTCATAGCGGAATGTCCTCCGGCCGGACTTCCATACATTCATCCTGATCCTCCCAGACGATTGCGGGATAAAAGTCCAAAAACTTCGGGGCAATTTGCGCCCCGACTTGTGCCAGCAAACGTTCGGTTTCCTTGGCGGCGTTTTCGTAGGCGCGGTCGTAGTCGCCGACGCTTTTGCGTTGACGGTCTTCCCAGTGCGCGACGGCGTGAACAGGCGCATATTCTTCCGCCCAGGATTTGAGGGAGGATTGGAGTTCGGCGGGGATTTCTTCCAACGGCACCGCGGTGGCCGAACAATGCTGGCAGACCAGACCCGATTCCAGCACATCGCGGGTGAGCAGCGGCAGTAAGGGCGCGCGGCAACAAGCCGCTTCGGTGTAAGCCGGCGGCAGAGTCGCCAGACGCTGCAGCCAGATTTGCCGGTCGTGCGCGATCTGCGCGGCCAGCCGATAGGCGCCGAGCAGCGGGTGCGACAGTCGCCAGGCGCGGCCTTTCAGTTGCCCCAGTGTTTGCGACAACCACCGGGCGAGCGTCAGATCATCGAAGTCATGAAACACGCGGCCGTATTCCTGCCAGAGTTTGTCGAGCGGTGATTCAGGATCAATCGCCATCACGCTACAGATTAGGTTGAAAGTTCAAAGTTCAAAGTCCAAAGTCGCTCGCGGCTGGGCGCATCTGGATCCACCGCCATCGCGGAAGCCCCCCGCTCCCTCTCCCTGCGAGGCACGAGGGGAGAGGGCTGGGGAGAGGGAATCGACCAACGGGCGTGGTGTTGGTGTCAAAAGCTGCGCCCGCGGGGGGCGCCGAACTCCGGTTCCGCCCGAAAACGACGCAATCCCCGGGATACGCCGATTTTGAATTCGGCGCTCCAGGCCCGGACAACTTTGGACTTTGGACTCCGGACATTCGATTCTATAAACGTTGCATGGCCAGGCCATCGCCAGAGCCCACACCCGCGCGTCCGCTCGACGTTCCGTTGAAAACGCGGCGAGGCATCGGTCCCGAACGCGCCTCGCAACTGGCGCGGTTGGGAATTCACACCGTCGGCGATTTGTTGCTGCATCGTCCGCGACGTTATGAAGACCGCCGCCGCTTGCGTGCCGTCGCTGACTTGCAACTGGGCAAAGCGGCCACCGCGCGCGGCAAAATTGTCGCGCTCGGCGTAAAACGCTGGCGCGGCGGCAGTAAATCACTCTTCGAGTTCATTCTCGACGACGGCACGGCGCGGCTCCACTGCCGGTGGTGGAACCTCCCGTTCATGGAAAAATACTTCCGGCAGGGCGAGGAAGTCCTGGTGTACGGCAAGCCCAATTCGCTCAAGCCGCGCACCATCGACCACCCGGAAACGGAAATCGTCAAGACAGACGAGGAACATTTCGTTCATCTCAATCGCATCGTGCCGATTTACCCGCTCACCGAAGGCCTGCCGCAGCGGTGGTTACGCTCATTCATCTGGCGAACGCTCGAAGAGTACGCGCCGTACATCCTCGAGCCTTGGAACGGGTTGGTCGTTCCGGCTTCAGTCGGGTCTCGGCCGCTTAAAGGCGGAATTCCAGACCTTCCGGGGCGCGTCGATGCGGTCCGCATGCTCCATTTTCCGCAAGAGATGTCCGATGCGGAAATCGCGCGCCAACGGCTGGCCCTGGACGAATTCCTCGAATTGCAATTGGCGGTCCAGCGGAGGCGCAAAAACCTCCTTGCGAATGCGAAAGGTCTGCCGTGCGCCGGCGACAACCATTTGATCAAACCCTTTCTCAAAGAACTCAGGTTCACGCTGACCGAAGCGCAGACCCGAGTGCTGCGCCAAATTCGCCGCGACATGGGCGGGTCGCACCCGATGCGCCGCTTGCTGCAAGGCGACGTGGGCTCAGGCAAAACAGCCGTAGCCGCCTGCGCGGCGCTGATGGCGCTGGAAAGCGGGTTCAACGTCGCGCTCATGGCGCCCACCGAAATTCTGGCCGAACAACATTTCCAGGCGTTCAGCCACTGGTTCAGGTCGCTGGGCATTCGGGTGGAACTGCGCACAGGGAATCGGGAAACATCGAACGTCGAACATCGAACATCGAACTTTGAACGGAGCGAGTCGGCCAACTCCGCGCTCCGTGTTCCGCATTCCGCATTTTTGACGATTGGCACGCACGCGTTGATTGAGTCCGGCTTCACGCCGGACAACCTCGGCCTGGTCATCATTGATGAGCAGCACAGGTTCGGCGTCGCCCAGCGCGAGAAACTCGTGCGCAAAGGCCGTTATCCGCACCTGCTGGTGATGACCGCGACGCCCATTCCGCGCACCCTTGGCCTGACGCTCTACGGCGATCTGGACATTTCGGTGATTGATCAGTTGCCCGCCGGGCGCGGGCGCCTCAAGACCTTTTTGCGCACCGCCGACAAATTGCCGAAGGTCTTTGACTTCATTCGCGGCAAACTCAAGGAAGGGCGGCAGGCCTACCTCGTTTACCCGCGCGTCGAGGAATCGGACGGCCGCGACCTCAAGGCCGTCATCACGGAATGGGAGAAGTTGCAACAGGAATTCGCTCCGTCTCAGATCGGCCTGCTGCACGGGCGGCTCATCCCCGAAGAAAAGGAACGCGTGATGGCGGATTTTCGCGCGAACCGCGTCCATGCGCTCGTCACGACTTCGTTGATTGAAGTGGGCGTGGACGTGCCGAACGCGACGGTAATGTTGATCGAAAACGCCGAGCGGTTTGGCCTCGCGCAACTGCATCAACTGCGCGGCCGAATCGGGCGCGGGGCGCATGAGTCCTATTGCGTTCTGGTCGCCGACATCAAGACGGAGGAGGCGCGGCGGCGATTGAAAGTGTTGGAGGAAATCACCGACGGCTTCCGCATCGCCGAGGAGGACTTGAAACTGCGAGGCCCGGGCGAATTGCTCGGCCAGCAGCAGAGCGGTCTGCCGCCGTTTCGTTTCGGTGATCTCGCCTCCGACCGCGCGCTGGTCGAACGCGCGCGCTCGCTCGCGAAAGCGTGGCTGGAAAAAACCTGAAAAAACCGCTTGGCGTGTCATGGTTGGCGGCTAAACTGCAGCCATGTCCTCTCCACCGGCCACGAACGCGCCCGCCGCGCCGAAGAAGTAACGACGATCAGACAGCTTGACACAGGCCAGGCTGCCTCGGCGGCGTGGCCTGTTTGTTGCGCCCTAGGTTTTGCGGCAAGGTCCGCTAAATTAACCCTATGAAAAGCATCGTCTTCCTGGTCGCGCTCGGCGGATTGGCGCTTTCCGGTTGCGGGAAAAAAGAGGCGAAGTCCACCTCATCCTCCACGAACGAAAACTACTCCAGCGGCAATCCGGTCACGGCGCCAGTCGATTACCTCGGCGCCCTTGCCAAAGCCAAGAAGAATTCGGAGAAGACCATCGACACCGTGGGGCTGAACCAGGCGGTGCAGCAGTTCAACGTCACGGAGGGTCGCTATCCGAAAGACCTCAACGAACTGGTCACCGAAAAATACCTTCCACGACTGCCCGAAGCGCCCTACGGGATGAAGATTGTTTACGACGCGAACACCGGCACGGTGAAGGTCGTGCCGAAGTAGTCTCGGTAAGAGCCAAGTTTGCAGGTCGGCCTTCCCATGAACCGCGTAGCCGCCGACGTCAGTCGGCGCTGATCACTCAGAGTGCGCGGACTGACGTCCGCGGCTACGGTTGATGGGTAACCTCTGGCCGGGGCGTCGAAGGTGCGACGCGCAGGGCCGGTTGCCTGGACAGCCTCCTATTTTTTCTCTCGCCAAAACTGCTGGGTGCCGTAGAACACTTCCCCTTCATTTCGGATGAACGAGCAGATTGTCATTCTCGATTTCGGTTCCCAATACACGCAGGTCATCGCGCGCCGCGTTCGCGAGTGCAACGTCTATTCCACCATCCTCCCTTACGACACTCCGGCGAAGCAAATCGCCGCGCTCAAGCCCAGGGGCCTGATCCTTTCCGGCGGGCCAGCCAGCGTTTATGCCGAAGACGCGCCGTTGCCGGACAAGGATATTTTCAAGCTGGGCATTCCGGTGCTAGGCATCTGCTACGGCGTTCAAATCCTGGCGCACTTTCTAGGCGGCAAAGTCGAGCCTGGCCGGAAACGTGAATTCGGCAAAGGCACCTTGACCGTCCGCGACAGCTCGTGCCCTTTGTTCAAGGACATGCCCGAGACGCTGCAGGTCTGGAATTCGCACGGAGACAAACTCACCCGTTTGCCCAAAGGATTTGTTTCCGTGGCCACCACCGAGAATTCGGATTACGCGGCCATCGAAAACCGCGCGACGAATTCCTACGGTTTGCAGTTTCATCCCGAGGTCGTCCACACCCCGCGCGGTCGCGAGATTTACAGCAACTTCGTCCATGGCGTCTGCGGTTGCGGCAATGACTGGAACATGCGCAACTACGTCGAGCAGGCCGTCGAGGCAATCCGCGCGCAGGTCGGCAGCGAGAACGTCATCCTCGGCCTGAGCGGCGGCGTGGATTCCAGCGTGGCCGCGGCGTTGATTCACAGGGCCGTCGGTGACCAACTCACTTGCATTTTCGTCAATAACGGCCTGCTCCGCGCGCGCGAGGCTGAGATCGTGCAGGAAGTGTTTGGCCGCAACTTCCGCATCAGGCTGCTCTACGAAGACGCGTCGAGACTGTTTCTCACGCGGCTCAAGGGCGTGACCGACCCGGAACGCAAACGCAAAATCATCGGCCGGACGTTCATCGAGGTTTTTGAAAAGGCTGTAGCGTCGAGCCTGCGGCTGGATTCGGCGCGCGGCGCCGACGCTACAATTCGCAAAGCGAGATTCCTGGCGCAAGGAACGCTGTATCCGGACGTGATCGAGTCCGTGCCCATCGCCGGCAACCCGGCCGCGATGATCAAGAGCCACCACAACGTCGGCGGCCTGCCCAAGAAAATGAGATTCAAACTGGTCGAGCCTTTAAAATGTTTGTTTAAAGACGAAGTGCGCCAGCTTGGGTTGGAACTCGGCTTGCCGAAGGAAATCGTTCATCGCCAGCCTTTCCCCGGTCCCGGCCTCGCCGTGCGCCTCCTGGGCGAAGTTACGGCCGAGCGCTTGGAGATCTTGCGCAAGGCTGACTGGATCGTGATCGACGAGATGAAGCAGAGCGATTGGTATTACAAAGTATGGCAGAGCTTCGCGGTGCTGCTGCCCGTGCGCAGCGTCGGCGTGATGGGCGACGAACGGACCTACGATTATACCATCGCGTTGCGCGTCGTCGAATCGCAGGACGGCATGACCGCAGACTGGGTGAAGCTGCCTTACGAACTGCTCGAAAAAATTTCCAATCGCATTGTCAACGAAGTGAAAGGCGTCAACCGCTGCGTCTTCGATATCACCAGCAAACCGCCGGGGACGATCGAGTGGGAGTGATCAGGCCGGCTGGGATTCCCACTTGCGCGCCCGAGCGGTCAACGCGTTCACATGCTCCGGCCAATCGTGGAGCGTGGCCGGATCGAAGTCCGCGCCGTTAGGCCAGACCAGCGTGTGGACTTCCGGGTCAATCCGCACCTGATTGAACAGGGTTGGTTCGCGCAGCGGCCCGTAGAGTTCGCCCGCCAGCACCGGCCGGAAGTGAATCGTCTGCTCCGTCCGGTCATCAAACCTCACTTGCAACGTGTAAGGCGCGACGATTTTGACAGAACAAACTTTGTAGATCGGATGATTCATACTTCTGTTTTCAGCCTAAAGGTGCGATGGGTTGCGGCGCTTGTCCAGCTTGCAGTCGTCTCCAGTCCTCCAGCAGTTCGGGTTGACGCAGTTCCGCCCACGCCTCGACCATGCGTTGTTGTCGTTTGGGCAGGCTGCCGGAAATCAGATCGATGGGATCAATTCCGTAAATCGCTACTTCGTTCTGATAGGCGTGAAAATGCGGCGTGTGGTGCTGGACACCTGCCTCCATGTACATGCGAATGATGATTCCGAAAAACCGGCTCAGTTCAGGCATGAGTTGAAAATTAACTGGCTCGCTACCCGTTTTCAACTCAGCTGATTTGCCGTTCGGGCCATCCCCTCCGATTGCCCATTGCCGATTATGGATTGTCCGCTACGATTCGCCTCAGCATGAGCGAACGGATCGGTATCCTCACCGGCGGCGGCGATTGTCCCGGCTTGAACGCGGTGATTCGCGCGGTGGTCAAGGCCGCGGCCAAGCGCGGGTGGGACACCATCGGCTTCCTCGACGGTTTCGAAGGGTTGCTCGACCTGCGTCATCGCAGCCTCAACTATCATGAGATGGACGGTTTGCTTCTCCTGGGCGGGACCATCCTCGGCACCACCAACAAAGGGCGGTTCGCGGCGAAGACTGGCCACGGCGAGGTCAGGAAAATCCCGACAGAGACGCTTGACCGGGCGAAACGCAATTTTGACCAAGTCGGTTTGCGCGCGCTGGTGTGCGTGGGCGGCGACGGCTCGCTCACCATCGCGCAGCAACTGTTTGAGCGCGGCGTTCCCCTGGTGGGCGTTCCCAAAACCATCGATAACGATCTCGAAGCCACGGTCATCACCTTCGGATTTGACTCGGCCGTCGCCTGCGCCACCGACGCGCTCGACCGATTGCGGACGACGGCTGAAAGCCACAATCGCGTGATGGTGCTCGAAGTCATGGGACGTTACACCGGCTGGATCGCCTCGCACGCGGGCATCGCCGGCGGCGGTGACATCATTCTGATTCCTGAGATTCCGTTTCGCTACGAAAGCATCTGCGCAAAGATCAGCGAGCGGGAACAGCAGGGGAAAAAATTTACACTGCTCGTCGTCGCGGAAGGCGCTTGTGAGCGGGGCAGGGGATTTGTTGGGGCAACTGACGAGAAGAATCGCGAGGCGCGGCTCGGCGGGATTGGCACGGTTGTGGCGGCGGAAATCGAGAAGCGGACCGGCAAGGAGACACGCGTTTGCGTGCTCGGCCATTTGCAGCGCGGCGGCGGTCCGACCACGTTTGATCGCCTGCTCTGCACGCGATTCGGCGCGCGCGCGGTCCAGCTCGTTGCCGACGGAATGTTTGGTTACATGGTCGCGCTGCGCCCGCCGGACACCGTCGCGGTGAAGATCACCGACGCGATTGGCCGTCTGCGGGCCGTGCCGCTCAACGGCGACATTATGCAGACCGCCCGGGCGCTGGGGATCAGTTTTGGGGATTAGAGCGGTTGCCAATAGGAAATTTCCGAATGCCATTGGAAGCTCCAGCGAGGTTGCGCGGTGAAGCGGCGTGAACGCCGCGCGCCGGAGCGCGGGCTTCAGCCCGCTTCAACGTCCGAAATGGAAATGAATTCCGGTAACCCCTCCGGTTTATGCTTGTGGGAAGTCGCGAAGCCCAGTAGCCGCCGACGTGAGGAGGCGGATTTCCAGTCGAAGGTGCTGGTCCGCCTCCTTACGTCGGCGGCTACGGCGAGGGATCGCCACCAGGCTCACGGCCACAGTCGCGCGCGATAAAAACGGTGAGTGAAGTTGGTCGCCGCCGGGTCAAGGTATTCGGCCGCGCCCTTAGTCAGTTCGACAGCGGCCAGTCCAATCCAACTCGTCAGATCGATCGAAGCCTCGACCTGGTAAGAGCGGCTTGGCTCGCCCGTGAGCTGGAGCAGCAGGGCGCCTGAGGTGAGGGGCCGTCCGGCTGCAAGGCTGGCTAGTGCCGGCTTTTGTTCAGGTAAGGTGACGATAATTTCCGGCAGGCCGTCCGACTTCAGCAGAAAGAAGTCGCATTCCATCTCGCTGCCGCCGTTGTCGCCACCGGACACCAGCCCCGCGAAACCCGTGCGCAACGGCTGGCCTGGATAATAGTCCCAGACCAGGAGCCAGCCGGTCGGTTCGGGCGTGAGTCCGTCGGCGCGCCAGGTCTTCGCCCAGACATCCGGCAAGCCGGACAGACTGTTGGCGGCGTGCCGCAGGCGCAACCAATACCAAACGTTGGTTGCCCAGGCGAAGGTGGTTTGCGGACCCCAACCCAACGAGGTTTCCCTGAACGCGGTTTGTCTTCCGGCCTGCGCCGTGGAGCGCAAAAGATAACTCAACCCGATCTGGCCATTGGTGCTGGCGGCGACCGCGATGCCGCCCGGCATGGCGTCGCCAAGTGCCAAGCGCGTGATGCGGGTGCGCGCGAGCAGTTCCTGCGTTGTAGTATTGGCGCCCGGAAGCGTCAGCAGGAGTTGGCCGATGGTGTTTGTGGAAGAGCGAATTCGGAGCACGCCGTTGGTTGGTTGAAACAGATCGCTCGCGGGGCCGAGGGCGACCCATTCCGTGGCCAGCGGAGCCGTGAAATTGGCCTGGTAGCCGGTGACCACTTGCCCGGCTTCGTCGGGTACACCCGGTCGAATGACTTTGACGCGCCGCACGAAGAACGGGTCGGCCGATACGGCGAGGCGAAAGTCGGCACCGCCGTTTTGAGAATTTATGAACCGGGCCCCGGAAAAATTGAACCGAGCCGGGCGCCACAGTTGGCTTCCGTCCAGATAGACTGTTGTGGAGCTCCGCGTGTAGGCCCCGTTGAAGGGGGCGTTGGTGTCGCTGCCGTCGAATTCAACGGCGAAGCTGCCACCGGACGAATCGAAGTATTCCACGTCCACTTCAGCCTGCATGGAAGGGGCCCACTTGAACGAGTCATCGATCCTCAAATAGATGTAGCGGCCACCCGTGGGGTTGGGCGCCGCGGCGCGGCAGTCGCTCCCGGCCACGTTGGTGGCCACGGTCGCGCCGTCGGCAAATTCGAATTGCTCCAGCCCGGTCTCGACGTTGGTGGCTTGCAGTGTCGCGCTGACAAATTTCACGTCGGAGTAAGGACCGCGCGGCAGAGTGGGTCGGACCCCAGCCTTGAACATGTCCACATATTTGCGGATCAGTTCGATGTAAGCGCGGCCGTACTCTTTGGACGCGGCGATGTCGGTCGCTTCGTGGTATTCGTTCCACGTTTCCACCGCCACGATGCGGGAAGGGTTCCAGAGAAACCGCGTCCAGTTCCGCTCGAAAAAGGCCCCGCCCTGACGGTCCACAATCAGCGGCGTGCGCCCCGGCACGGCCGAGTCGTTGTAACCGGGTCCGAGTGAAGCGATGCCGGGATTTTTCAGTCCCAAGGCGCCGCCCCAGGCATATACGTTGTCCGACTGCGCGCGCCAGGAGATTTCCCGAACGAGGTAGGGCACATGGCCGCCGAAATCGCGCGCGAAGGCCTGCTTGACATAATCGATGCACGACTGGTCATGGGCGACGGCGAAGGAGGAGTTGTAGAGGAAGACCACCGGTTGACCGTTGATCATCGCCCAGTGGCGGGGCGGGATGAGCGAGAAGAAATCGCGGATGCTTTCGTAGAACCATTCACGCCCGCGGGCGGT